>JBEGTP010000275.1:0-9484 GCA_041179365.1 Pseudomonadota bacterium | reverse complement strand
AGTCGCGCCCAAAAAAAACGCCAACTACATCGCCAAGCCCGAACAGAGCCTCTGCAAGTGGTGACGCTTCGGCTTCTTCGGGAGACGCAAAATCGCGTGTCCCTGCCTCCATAACGGGCTGGCCGGGCAAAAATTTGAGTGTGGCCGGGTTCGGCGTTGTTTCAGTTTCAATAAGCATATCCCTTTATTGGTCCTTCCAGCGCGGCGGATCAAGCATCCATTGCTTGCCGTGCCAAAAGCTGCGCCTTATCGTCATCAAAAAGGGAGACGGCGCAGTGTTTGCAGAAAAGATATATTGGGTCACAGGGGCCTCATCGGGCCTTGGTGAAGCCTTGGCCAAAACACTGGCAGCAGAAGGCGCGCGGCTTATCCTTTCTGGACGAAACGAGGCAGAGCTAAGGCGCGTAGCTGCTGACTGCGGCGCGCCTGGTCAGCATCTCATCCTTCCTTTCGATGTGACCGAATTTGATCACTTGCCGCAAGTCACTGAGCAAGCCTTTACGTGGCGGGGGCAGATCGACGGCCTCATCAACAATGCGGGCATATCGCAACGCAGCCTCGCGACAGAGACTGATTTTTCAGTTTATCAGCGCATGATCAACACAGATCTTCTTGCGCCAATCGCACTTACACAGCGCGTCCTGCCCCATATGGTCAAGGCCAAGTGCGGAAGGATCGTCATGATTACCAGCGTAGCGGGCAAAGCGGGATCGCCAATGCGAACAGCCTATTCTGCGGCCAAATTTGGCCTCAATGGCTATGCAGAGGCGCTGCGCTGCGAAGTCGCTATGCACGGGATAAACGTGCACACAATTGCGCCGGGATCCATCAAGACAAATGTTTCAGTTAACGCGCTTACTGGCGATGGCAGCCGCCGCGGCGAAAGTGACCCGGCGATTGAAAATGGCATGGACCCCCTTAAAGCCGCGAAGCGAATGATCGCCGCAATCAAGCGCGAAGAACGCGATATTGTGATCGCCCGTGGTTTTGAATTGAAGATGACGCAAATGCGGAAACGCAGCCCAAACAAATTATTTGATGCGATGGCTGCAACGGTGGCGCGGGGCTATGCCGCACAAATGAAAGCAGGCGCAAAGAGTTGACCTCGCCTTTTAGCAGCGGCATGGCGCTCTCGCTCTTTGAACACCAGCAGGAACCCAAAAAATGGCCCCCATTGAAACCATCATGCGCACGAGCCCCGTTATACCGGTTCTGGTCATTGAGGACGCATCCTATGCACGGCCGATAGCAGAGGCTTTGGTGGCCGGCGGACTGAGGGTCCTTGAAGTCACACTGCGAACAGCCGCCGCGCTCGATGTTATCCGCGAGATGAAGCAAGTAGCAGGCGCAATCGTTGGTGCGGGAACGGTGCTCAATGAAGCCGATCTGCGGGCCAGTCTCGACGCGGGGGCTGAGTTCATCGTCTCTCCAGGCCTAACCGAACCCCTGGGCAAGGCCGCTATCGCGAGCGGCATTCCTTTTTTGCCGGGCACGGCCAATGCAAGCGACATTATGCGCGGACTTGATCTTGGTTTGCGGCACTTCAAATTCTTTCCTGCTGAAACATCGGGTGGAATTGCGGCGTTGAAGGCGCTGGCGGGGCCCTTTGGCGGCGTCTCCTTCTGTCCAACGGGCGGTATTAGCTTGGCAACGGCCCCCGATTGGCTTGCGGTTGATCCCGTTCTCTGTGTTGGCGGAAGCTGGGTTGTCGGCAAAGGCGCGCCTGATACCGCAGCGATCACCGCCTCTGCGAAAACCAGTGCTGCTTTGAAACATTGACGTATAGGTGAAGCGACTCTGTTTCACGGTGCCCCCTCTGAGAAAAGGAAAACACAGCAATGTCTGGCATGGATTCTGAAGTTTTCGACGCGTTTATTGAGCAGCTCAGCCGCTATGTCCGCGCGCGCCTGATCCCCGCCGAAAAGCTGATCGTTGAAACAGACGTGATCCCTGAAGACATTTTGAAAGAGATGCGTGACATGGGCCTCTTCGGCATCACAATGCCCGAAGACTTTGGCGGCGCGGGGATGAATATCAGCCAATACTGCCGCACCATTCGCGAACTAAGCTATGCAATGCCCTGTTACCGGTCGATTACGTCCATCAACATTGGCATGGTCTGCTCAGCCATTATGAAGGGCGGCACCGCTGAGCAGAAAGCGCATTGGCTCCCGCGTTTAGCAGCGGGCGAAATTGCGTCTTTCGGACTCACAGAGCCAGGCTCTGGTTCGGATAGTGCCGCGATGCAGACGATGGCGGTGCGCGAAGGCAATGGCTATGTATTGAACGGCACCAAACGCTATATTACCAATGCTCCCTTTGCAGGCATGGCGCTCATCATGGCGCGCACAAGCAAAGAGCCTCTCCCCAAAAATGCGCATGTATCGGCCTTTCTCGTTCCGATGGACACGCGAGGCATAAGCGTTGGCAAGTCTGACAAGAAAATGGGGCAAGCGGGCTCGCACATTGCTGATATTATCATGGAGGATGTCCGCGTCTCCGGTGACGCGCTGCTCGGGGGCGAAGAGGGTAAGGGTTTTGTTACCGCAATGCAGAGCCTAGATAATGGCCGTCTTTCAGTGGGATCGGCGGCCGCCGGCTATGCCCGCCGCGCGCTTGATACGGCGCTCCGCTATGCCAATGAACGCAAAGCGTTTGGCGAACCCATCGCTAATTTTCAGCTTATCCAGCAAATGCTTGCCGAGAGCGAGATCGAAATTTACGCCGCCGAATGCATGCTGGAGGATGCCGCGCGCCGCGCCGACGCCGGCGAGAAAATCTTGCGCCAGGCCGCTGCCGCAAAGGTTTTTGCGACTGAAATGTGCGGACGGGTCGTTGATCGCTGTGTGCAGATCCATGGTGGGGCTGGCTATCTCGCCGAATATGATGCCGAGCGTTTCTTTCGCGACGCACGCATTTACCGCATCTATGAAGGCACAACGCAAATCCTCCAGCTCCAAATCGCGAAACATATGTTGCGCGAATATGCGGGCAGTGTTTGAGGCGTGTATCCGCTACTCACCAGCCTCTCTTTCATCGAAGCGTCGAGCTTTGTCGCGTCTCCGACCGCCGGACTCTATCTCGCACAAATGGGAGCCGAGGTCATCCGCGTAGACCAAATCGGCGGCGGCCCTGATTTTAACCGGTGGCCCAAAGCCGACAACGGCAGCTCGCTTTATTGGGAGAATTTGAACCGGGCTAAAAAATCAGTCGCGGTCAATCTTGGCGCACCCGAGGGCCGCGCACTTTTGCAAGACCTCATTCGTGCCACGGGCCAATTGATCACCAATTTTCCAGTCGGCGGGTTTTTAGCGCATGATGTTTTGGCGACAGGCCGCGCGGACTTGATCACAATCCGCGTCATGGGCA
The DNA here is from genome assembly GCA_041179365.1 of Pseudomonadota bacterium. GTDB lineage: Bacteria > Pseudomonadota > Alphaproteobacteria > Sphingomonadales > Sphingomonadaceae > Aquisediminimonas. The sequence continues at coordinate 6,115 of JBEGTP010000275.1, read as the reverse complement.
TGGCCGATGGTGGCCCCGCGCTCGACTATACCGTCAATAGCGCCGTGGGCTATCCTGATCTGACGGGGTCGGGCCCTGATCCCGTCAATCACGTGCTGCCTGCGTGGGATTTGCTCACTGGTGCCTATGCCGCCTTTGCAATGATGACCGCGCTTCATCATCGCAGCGTAACGGGCTTGGGCCAAGAAGTGCGCATTCCACTTTCTGATGTTGCCATAGGCACGGTCGCCAATTTAGGGAGCTTGGCCGAAGTCCTCTACACAGGGGACAATCGGGCGCGCTTGGGGAATAGCGTTTACGGAGCCTTTGGACGCGATTTTGTAACGAAAGATGGCACCCGATTGATGATCATGGCCATCACGCCCCGGCAATGGAGTGGCTTGGTCAAAGTTCTCGACATTGGCGAGGCTGTGGCGTCAATCGAGGCCGCACGCGGCGTCACGTTCGCGCGCGATGAAGGCGTGCGCTTTACACACCGGGACGCTCTGTTTCCGCTTGTCGAGGCAAAGGTTTTAGACTGGGCCTATGATGACCTAAAGGGGGCCTTTGATGCCGTAGGGGGCTGCTACGGCCCCTATCAGACCATGGTCGACGCAGCACACGACCCCATGCTTGTCACGCATAATCCCATCTTTGGTAAATCTGAAAACCCAAGTGGCTTTGATTATCCTGCGATGGGCGGCTTTGCCACAATCCCCCAAGCGACGCGCGGTGCCCCGCAGCCCGCGCCAAAGCTCGGAGCCGATACCGAAGAAATCCTTGCAGGCCGTTTGGGCCTTTCGAGCGGAGCCATAGCTGCGCTTATCGACGCGGGAACGGTGGCAATCGGATGAGCGAAGCCCTTGCAGCCGCTGAGGCCTATGCCGCTGCCGCTCTTTGCGCCCTAAGAAACCGTGTTGCGCACAGTGCGCTCGATGACCAGCAACACATTGCGCACGGCTATGCGTGGATCGAGACCAGTATTGAAGCGCTGCGCGCGCTTATCGCTTGGGGGGCTGGCCAATCCGGCGCGGCGGAGAGGCTGATCGTTGAGATCGGAACGGGAGAAACGCTAGCGCAGCTCGCGGGCGGTTTACCGATGAGTCAGAATGAATTTATTCGACCCGCTGATTTTGATCTCGAGGAGCACGGACCCGCTTTGCGCGCCCAAGCGCACGGAAATACGCCTGAAAATCGCGCGGCACTGATTGCTTTGCTGCGCGAAGGCGCAGTCGTTTCAGACCGACTGAACGACGAGATGCTCGATCAGATCCGTGATCAATACCGCCGATTTACTGACGCGCGCATCCTGCCCTTTGCCCATGGTTGGCATTTGGCCAACGCTCTCATCCCCGATGAAACCATCGCGGAGATGGCCGCACTCGGCACCTTTGGAGTCTGCATCGCTGAGGACCAGGGCGGTCTTGGCCTTGGCAAGCTTGTTATGTGCATCGTTACCGAAGAATTGTCACGCGGGTGGATCGGCGCGGGTTCGCTGGGCACGCGGTCCGAAATTGCGGGTGAGCTCATTGCCCAAGGCGGCACTCAAGCGCAGAAAGACCTTTGGCTTCCGAAAATCGCAAGCGGTGCTGTGCTCCCGACGGCCGTTTTCACCGAACCGGATACGGGCTCAGACATGGCAAGCCTCTCGACGCGCGCGACGCGAACCAAAAATGGCTGGTCGATTACCGGCGCAAAGACTTGGATTACCCACGCCGCGCGAACCGACCTGATGACGCTCATGGCGCGAACCCTCCCCGATGTGAAGGGCTATGCTGGCCTCTCGATGTTGCTCGTCCCCAAGCCGCGAGGGACCGAAGAGACGCCTTTCCCTGCCGAGGGGATGACTGGCAGCGAGATTGAAGTGCTCGGCTACCGGGGCATGCGCGAATATACGCTCCAGTTTGATACGATGGGCGCGCCGGAAGACGCGTTACTCGGCGGCGAAGAAGGGCAAGGGTTTAAACAGCTCATGCGTACCTTTGAAGGCGCGCGCATCCAGACAGCCGCCCGCGCCGTGGGGATCGCCCGCCGTGCTCTTGAACTCGGGTTCAGCTATGCGAGCGACCGAAAGCAATTCGGAAAGCCGCTCATCAATTTCCCCCGTGTGTCGGACAAATTGGCGATGATGCTGGTCGATATGGTCATGGCGCGCGAACTTACTTATTTTGCCGCGCGAACGAAGGACAGCGGTAAGCGCTGCGACATTGAAGCGGGGATGGCCAAGCTCCACGCCGCGCGAGTTGCTTGGGCCAATGCCGACGCCAGCTTGCAGATTCACGGCGGCAATGGCTATGCGCTCGACTATGAAATCAGCCGCATTCTCTGCGACGCGCGTATCCTCAATATCTTCGAAGGGGCTGCAGAAATTCAAGCGCAAGTGATTGCGCGCGGAAAGTTGCAAGATCGGAACTAAATCCTTAGCTTGATGTGAGTTTCGTCTGAATTGCGGTGAATGATCCCATGTTGAAGGCCTTTTTCGTCCCCCTCCGCGCGATCCTTTTGCGCCATTTGGTGACAACGGCTTGATGGCAATCGCCATGGAACAGGCCGATGCCCATGCAAATGCTGCAGCGATCGCATTAATAATGCTCGAAAAAATGGCTCGGACCGGACGCTATTTCATTAAAGCGAGCGCGCTCACGCTCCTTTATGACGGCGGCACCCGTGAAATCTATTCCATGTTTCAGGAATCCGCTGGGAAAGAAATTTGGTTGGATGATCAAATGTACCGGCCTGCATCATCCGAATGATGACACCGCCGACAATCATTGCAGCGCTCTTAGCGCTAAACTGCTGGACGTTCATGGTGTTTGGCTTTGACAAACTACGCGCCGAGGCCGGGCATTGGCGGATTGCAGAATCCACATTGCTCGGACTGGCGCTCATTGGTGGCAGCGCTGGAGCGTATCTCGGGCGGCAAGTATTTCGTCATAAGACACGGAAGCGGTCTTTTTCAGTCGCTCTCCATCGGATTGCATTCTGTCAAGGCTTGACCATCGCCGTGATCATAGGACTGTGGTTTGGCTAAAGCAGAGCCGAGGCAACCTAAGCCTTTAAGCGTTCGGCAAAGCCTTTGCGGAGCTTGGCAAGCTTTGGCGGGATAACTGCGAGGCAATAGGGGTTACGCTGCCCCTCACCGGTCCAATACGCCTGATGATCATCTTCAGCAGGGTACCAAGGTGCGGCGGCCTCGATAGTTGTTACGATAGCTGCCGGCCAATCAGGCTGCGCGCGCGCGATGGCGAGCTGCGCTTGCGCTGACTGAAACTCATCGAGCGGAAAGAGCGCCGAGCGATATTGGGTCCCAATATCATTGCCCTGTCTATTGAGTTGCGTCGGTTCGTGCGTCGCGAAAAAAACGTCGAGCAAATCGCCGTACGTAATTCGCTCTGAATCAAAAGTGATTCGAATCGCTTCTGCATGGCCCGTGTCGCCATTGCACACCTGCTTGTATGTCGGATTGGCAACGCTGCCACCGATATAGCCACTTTCAACGGCCTGCACACCTTCAAGAGATTGAAAGACAGCTTCAACACACCAGAAGCAACCGCCCGCGAAAATAGCAACTTGATCTGTCATGCCACACCTCGTCTCGGTTAAAAGCTCCGAACGCCAAATTCGCGCCCAGAAACACGCTGTACAAAAGAAAAAGGGCGGCCCGAAGACCGCCCCTTAAATTCTTGTAAGCCGCTAGAAACTAGGGGCTGCTAGGTGTGTTGCTACCGTCTGCAGCGATCACGATACCTGCAATAACAGCAAGCGCTGCCAAGATTGCGATGATGGCGCTTCCGCCACCAAGTTGGCTCGCATCACGTGAGCTTGCGCCCGCGCGAACCTGCTTCGATGCAACAGCACTAACCGAGAGCTTGCTCGCGGCAGACTGCGACTGAGCTGCTTGAACCATTGTTGGAACAGCAACCAGAGATACAGCAGCGATTGCTGCCATGGCTGACTTTTTAAGGCTCATTGATAAGCTCCCTTTGTTTCTTGTGTCCAAGGCCGCATTTTTACTGGCAGATTTTGAGTTAACACGCAACCCTCAATCAAAAAAACCGCCCTTAACCAAAAATCTTGATCGGAAGTGGGTTCATCAAGACTCCACGCCATTTCAAAACGTTCGACAGAACAAGAGCGCTTAAGCACGCCTATTGTTACAATTTGATGAACCCGTTGCGAAAAACTGGCTGGGGCGGCAGGATTCGAACCTGCGGATGCCGATACCAAAAACCGGTGCCTTACCACTTGGCGACGCCCCAGCAGGCGCGAGCCGCTCTATAGCGAGCGCTTCGCTAATGGCAATCCATCAATCTATTCGCGTAATCCAGCCGTGTGTATCGGGCGTTTGGCCACGTTGGATCGCGACCAAGCGTTCCTTAAGTCGGCTGGTCAGTTGGCCCGGCCCGCCAGCACCGATGACAAAGCTTCCTTCAGGGCTGCTCACCTTGCCAATTGGCGTGACAACAGCGGCGGTGCCGCAGGCAAAAGACTCTACAAGCCGCCCCGATTCGGCATCGGCACGCCACGCATCAAGCGCATACCGCTCTTCGCGAACCGTCAGCCCCTCTTCACGCGCCAGCGTCAAAATCGAATCGCGCGTGATGCCGGGCAAGATGGTTCCGCCGAGTGGTGGCGTAGAGAGCGAACCATCATCAAAAACGAAGAAAAGGTTCATACCGCCAAGTTCTTCAATCCAGCGATGCTCAGCGGCATCGAGAAACACGACTTGATCGTGCCCGAGTCGAATCGCTTCAGCTTGCGCCACAAGGCTCGCGGCATAATTGCCGCCGCACTTCGCTGCCCCCGTGCCGCCCGGCGCAGCGCGGGTATAATCCTGCGAAACCCAGAGCGAAACTGCCGGCGCGCCACTTTTAAAATAATTGCCACTCGCGGCTGCGATCACCATAAAAATATATTCGGCCGATGGCTTTACGCCGAGGAAGACCTCGCTAGCGATCATGAAGGGCCGCAAATAGAGCGAGCCACCCTCAAGGGCTGGAAACCAGTCGCGATCAATGTTGACTAATGCGCGGCACGAATCGACAAACACCTCTGGCGGGAGGTGGGGCATGGCTAGGCGGTCGGCAGAGGCATTAAAGCGAGCCGCATTCGCCTCAGGCCGAAACAATGCCATCGCCCCATCGGCTAAACGATAGGCTTTCAAACCCTCGAAAATTTCTTGGGCGTAGTGAAAAACCGCCGCAGCTGGATCAAGCGTCAGGGGCTGCCGCGCTGTGACGCGGGCATCGTGCCACCCCTTGCCTTCCGCGTAGCGAATCATCACCATATGATCGGTGAAGACTTTGCCAAAGCCTGGATCAACGAGACGTGCGGCCCGTTGTGCAGGATCAACTGGGTTTGGGTTCGGTTCAATCGCGAAATGCGCCATGTTTAGGTCTTCCTAGTCGATGCTTGACGATGAAGGTGCTTGCTAAAGCCTATGCAACGCAGCACAATAGGTCAACATGGCTGACCAATTTCCTAACATGATGGAACAATCATTTGACGAAGCGGAAATCCGCCGCGGCGTTGAGTTGCTTTATTTCGGCTATAGCCATTTGACCCGAGCGATTGATGAACGTCTTGCGACGCAAGGGCTTGGCCGCGCGCACCACCGCGCCCTTTATTTCATCGCGCGTCAACCCGGATTGACTGTGAGTGAGCTGCTTAAACTGTTGCATGTAACGAAACAGTCGCTTGGCCGCGTTGTGAATGACCTGACCGAGCGCAACCTCATCGATAGCCAGCCCGGCAGTGTGGACCGGCGCCAGCGCTTGCTCAGCTTGACCCCGGCAGGAGCCCGGATGGAGGCTCGGCTTTTTGCAGACCTGCGCGAGAAAATGCTATCAGCGTACGGCGAAGCTGGGACTGACTCAACAGACGGTTTCTGGCGCATCCTTGAAGGGCTCATCCCTGATGAAGAGCGAGAGCGCGTTATTGCGCTGCGTTAAGGCCTAGCCCGAAGCGCCGAAATGGTTGTCCCCGCGCTAATGCGTTCTGGATCAGTTTTGAGATGAAGCAACCGCACGCCGGATTGTTCCATGGCGCGTTTGAGCGCAGGCGCAAAGTCATCGGTTACCGTGACCGTCTCCGCCCACGCGCCGTAGGCTTGTGCCAGCGCCGCAAAATCTGGATT
>JBEGTP010000274.1:0-6752 GCA_041179365.1 Pseudomonadota bacterium | reverse complement strand
ACCATCAATTGAGATAGATCCGCCGAAACCGCCCTCTAGAAGGCCGACGGCCTGAAGCAGCGTCGACTTTCCGGAGCCAGACGGCCCCAAAAGCGCAACGATCTCCCCTGCGTCGACGCGTAAATCAACGCCGCGTAAAACATGTATCTCAACGTCACCCTGCTTGAAGGTACGCGTCAAACTGGTGACGAGCAGAACATTATTCATAGCGCAAAACTTGCACAGGATCGGTGCTCGCCGCCTTGAAGGCAGGATAGAGTGTCGCGAGAAAAGAAAAGAAAAGCGCCATCAAAACGATCCCCATCACCTGCACAGGATCCGTCTTTGCAGGGAGCTCAGTCAAAAAGCGAATTTGCGGGTCCCAGATATTTTGCCCCGTCACGACTTGTATCGCGTGAACAACCCCTTGGCGGAAATAGATGAAGACGAAGCCGACAACCACGCCGGCGAGTGTGCCAAGCGCCCCGATCGTTAGACCCACGGTCATAAAAATCTTCAACATGCTCCTGCGTGAGGCCCCCATGGTGCGAAGGATCGCAATATCGCGTGTCTTGCCGCGAACGAACATGATGAGCGACGAAAGAATGTTGAACACTGCGACGAGAATGATGATCGACAACACCACAAAGGAGACCACACGGTCTACCTCTAAAGCTTCAAAAAGCGAACTGTTCATGCTCCGCCAGTCAGTAATGACCGCTTGTCCTTTGACTTGACCGGCAAGAGGCTCAAGAATTTCGCCAACCCGCTCTGGGTCCGTCGTGTCGATTTCGACCATCCCGACGGTATCGCCCATGAGAAGTAGCGTTTGTGCGTCTTCCATCGGCATCACAACAAACGCCTTGTCAAAATCGTAGATGCCAACTTCAAAGATTGCAGCGACGCGGTAAGGCACGATACGCGGCATCGTTCCAAACGGCGTTGACTGCCCTTCCGGCGAAAATAAGCTGACAGTCGTGCCAACCTGCGCGCCGAGGGTTTCTGCCAATCGTGCGCCAATCGCGACATTACCGCTGCCCGCGACGAGCTCTTCAAGATGACCTGCGCTAATCCCGTCGCGTATGGCGGTATTGCTGCGGATATCCGCCACGCGCATACCGCGCACAAGGGCCGCATCAAACCGCCCGTTATAGCTAATCCCAAGCGGCTGCTCGATCAGAGGCGTCACCCCTTTTACGCCCGGCAACTTGCGGGCTTTCGCTGCGATATCCTGCCAGTGTCTCAATTGACCATTATAGCCTTGCACCACCGCATGGCCATTAAGCCCAACGATTTTATCAAAAAGCTCAGCGCGGAAGCCGTTCATGACGCTCATCACGATCATCAGAGCGGCAACGCCGAGCATCACAGCAATCATGCTGATCGTCGCGACGAGTGCCACAAAGGCCTCCCCCCTGCCCGGCAACAAATAGCGTTTCGCAATCATGCGCTCAAAGACAGTCAGGATCATGAACGGCGCTTAATCGTGTTCATTGAGGCTGGCAACCGGCCTAGCTGTGGCGAAATGACAACAGGGTCAGCAAAATCGGTATCGCGCCTTGCATTGGTGCATGACACCAGAGCGAAGCTTGCAGTAAGGGAAGGGCAACTAATCCAAAGGCTTTTTTGAAAACGGCCGGGTTTAGGGAGGTATCAGCTCCGTTGATCGGGGGACCGACGTCGAGCTGATAATTTTGGGGTGGACACCGTTCGTCACAAGAATGCCCGGACCGCAAGGTTCGGGCATTTTTGTATCTGTTCGCCGCGAACTCTTAGACCAAGCGGCTTTGTTTCACTGCAGCTTCGATAAAGCTCGCAAATAGCGGATGTGGATCGAAGGGCTTGGACTTCAGCTCGGGATGGAATTGCACGCCGACAAACCAAGGGTGGTCAGGCCGCTCAACAATTTCTGGAAGCGTGCCATCGGGTGACAGGCCGGAAAAGATCAGCCCGCCCGCTTCCAGCCTGTCCACATAGCGCGTGTTGACTTCGAACCGGTGGCGGTGGCGCTCAGAAATCGCCATTCCGCCGTAAATACTGGCAACATGGCTATTGGCTTCGAGCTTGGCATCATAGGCGCCAAGCCGCATAGTCCCGCCAAGATCGCCCCCAGCTTCGCGCTGTTCCAAACCTTCCTTTGTCATCCACTCAGTGATCAATCCGACAATCGGGACTTCTGTGGGACCAAATTCGGTGGACGACGCCTCCACAATTCCCGCCACATTGCGGGCAGCCTCGACACACGCCATCTGCATCCCAAAACAAATGCCAAAATACGGCACCCGCCGCTCACGTGCAAATCTTATACTCGCAATTTTGCCTTCCGCCCCGCGCTCTCCAAAGGCACCGGGAACGAGGATGGCATGGAGCGGTTCAAGACGCGCCGCCACCTCGGCATCATCGCCTTCAAACAACTCAGCGTCGATCCACTGGATATTCACCTTAACCCGGTTCGCAATTCCGCCGTGAACCAGAGCTTCATTCAATGATTTATACGCGTCTGGCAGGCCGACATATTTACCGACGACGCCAATAGTGACTTCGCCTTCCGGGTTCGCAAGGGCGTCTTCAATCGCGGCCCACCGCGCCAAATTCGGCTTTTCACCGGGTTCAATGTCAAAGGCGCGGAGCACTTCATCATCAAGCCCTTCGGCGTGATATTGCATCGGCACAGCATAAATGGTCTTGGCGTCAAGCGCGGGGATAACGGCTTCTTTGCGCACGTTGCAAAAGAGCGCGATTTTGGCGCGTTCCCCTTCGGGAAGCGGTTGTTCGCATCGGCACACGAGCACATCAGGCTGAACGCCAAGCGCTGCAAGCTCTCGCACACTGTGTTGCGTTGGTTTGGTTTTAAGCTCACCGGCCGCTGCAATAAAAGGAACCAGCGTGACATGGATTGAAACGGCTTGGCCGCGGCCTAAGTCATTCTTCAACTGCCGGATAGCTTCAATGAAAGGCAGCGACTCGATGTCGCCAACCGTGCCGCCAATTTCGCACAAAACGAAATCAAGGTCATCGGTCTGGTCTAGGGCAAAGGCTTTGATCGCATCGGTTACATGCGGAATGACCTGCACTGTCGCGCCGAGATAATCACCCTTGCGTTCACGCGTAATGATTTGCTGATAGATGCGGCCAGAAGTGACATTGTCTGACTGGCGCGACGGAACTCCCGTAAAACGCTCATAATGGCCGAGATCAAGATCCGTCTCCGCGCCGTCATCGGTCACATAGACTTCGCCGTGCTGATAGGGCGACATCGTCCCAGGATCAACATTGAGATAAGGATCGAACTTACGAATGCGGACTTTATAGCCACGCGCTTGCAAGAGCGCCGCGAGCGACGCTGCCATGAGACCTTTGCCAAGCGAGGAGACCACGCCGCCGGTGATGAAAATGAACCGCGCCATGGGAGAAAAGGCTTAAGCTGCAATCACCGGATTCGGCAAGAGCGCGAATCCGGTTATCAACAATTATTTATTGCGGATTGGTGGCTGGAATGAGTCCGTCAGGAACCTTAACCGGCGGCGTCTGCTGCGCGGCAGGAGGCGTAAAGACTTCAGTTGGGACGTTAACTGGCTTCACGACGGGCTTTGAGACCGCGCGCGGCAGCGGTTTTGACTCAGCTTTTGGGTCAGGCGTTCCGATCAGTTTCTTGTCAACCGGCTTGGCTGGCGCAGCCCCTAAGGCTGCGGGCGATTTTTCACCTTCAACCTTTACAGTGCCCCCAGCCGTAGCGGCGTCCACCGTCGGAACAATTGGCGCTGTCGCATTACTCGGCTCACCAGCGACCGCAGGTCCAGCTTGGTCAAGTGCGCCCTTCTTTTTCGCGAGCGATTGATCGATCGTCCCGGGAGCACGACTAAATGTCGCCATCCCCGCCAAAGTGATCGAAAGCGCGACAAAGAGCGTCGCAAGAATTGTTGTTGCGCGCGTCAGAAAATTGGCAGCGCCGCGTGCTGACATCAACCCCGAGGGGCTCCCGCCGGTCAAGCCTCCGCCCTCCGAACGCTGGATTAGAATAACGCCAACCATCGCGATTGAGATGATGACATGAACGACAAGGAGAAACTTAAACCACATGGAGACGATGTCTTCTTGAAAAGAGGCGCGACGCGCAAAATAACCACTGCTTTACGCAAGATATTGGGCCCTTAGCGAGTTGGAGCCAAGCAATCAACCTTGCGCCTATTCCGTCAATTGAATTTCAGCCATTGCAGCAGCGCGGGCTGCTATTGAAGCGCGGCATCGGCCCAAGTGACAACGACGTTGCCATGATCCGGCTTCGATTGGCGGGCGATAATTTCAATGACCTTAACCCCTTTGACCGAGGCAGAGATCGGAAATGCGGCTTGGCCAAATGTCATGTAGCGCGTCACGGCAAGCCGCTTCCCATCGCCGTATACTTCAAAACGGACCGGCGCTGATCGCCCGCGCGTTGAATCATCAATTCCGACCAAGGCAGAAAATCTGACGAACTGTCCATCGGCCTTAATTTCAAGGCGAGAGTTGGCCAGAACGCCAAGGCCGCTGCGGAACGGCGTTCCAGCGATCTCCAGTGTTTCATCATAAGGCGTTGAATCAGCGCGGGGACCACCCCATCCTGCATAAAGCGGGCGCGAACCTGTACTGCTCGTCGAAGGCGCATAGGGATCGACCATGCGGTGTATCGTTGGGTCGGCTTCTAATGCCATGATGCCATCGTCTGCGACATTGATCCGCCCGGGCATTTCAGAGAGATACAGTCCGCTATCGAGTAGCGGCACCCCTGCAATCCGAAACATCACGACCGCGTGGGGCTTTACTGTCACCATGCGGGAACCCGTGAAAGTGCCAAGATTTTGATGCGCCCATAGGTCGCGAACGCTGATCGGCTGGTCTGCCTTCATTTTAAGGTGTTGAGCGTTTAGCTGTATTTCAGCAACTTCGCTCGTCCGATTAAACAACGCCACGGCTTTCTCTCCGCGCACCGAAAGTGTTTTTACCAAAATCTGATAATCAGAACCACTATGGGCCAGCACGGCTTGGTTCCCGGCTTGATCTTGATTGATCGCTATCACTTCGGCATTTCCTAGAATATCAAGGATCGGCTGCGGTGCCTTGCGCAAGTCATAGCCGATCAAGAGCGGAGAAGCCTCGATCGCCCAAAGGCTAAAATGCGCGCGCGCCTGTTCGAGATGGTTTTCGTCAAAATCTCCATTACCGACTTCCAGCATGTCGGGATCATTCCAGCGACCAGGTCCGGCATAAAGTTCGCGCGTGATGACCGAATCGAGGCTATGAAGCATGCGCGTCCAACGCGCAGCGATGTCGTTGCTTGTCCGCCACATCGTGCCAATGTCTTTGCCCCAACTGCGGACATTGGCCGACCCCCAATTGCAGAGTGACAATATGAAATCACCATTCGGTCGAAGCGTGCGCATTGCATCTCGCACTTCGGTATAGAGCGATCGCACCGCATTTACGTTTGTAAGATTGACCTTTTGATCAACAATGAGTGGCGTCACCACGCGGAATTTGCCTTGCCTACCACCGGGTCCATTGGGCCCAAATGCGCTCAGTCCGCACGCGTCCACTTTGGCATAATCAAATCCCCAGTCTTGAAAATAGAGCTTAAGATCTTGCTGGGCGTGGCCGAAAAGGCCAACTTCACGCTCCGCCTGCGTTCCTTCGGGTAAGTTTGGATTGTCTGGCGACCAAGCTTGAGAGCAAGAATTATACCCAATGTCGGTATAGATACCCGCCTTTAATCCCATCCTATGAAGCGTGTCGGTGAAAGGCCTAAACGATGTTTGCTCTGCTCCGCCGGTATTTGCGCTTGGGAAGAGCGAGGTGCGCACGATCATCCTGCCGTCTGAGGCTCTCCGCTTCAACCACCAGCCGTCATCAATGTTGACGTAGCGATAGCCCCGCGCGGCCAGTCCTGTACGAACGATAACTGTGGCCGCACCCAGCACCTTTGCTTCATCAACATTGGTGCCAAACGCGTTCCAACTATTCCAACCCATCGGCGGAGTCGGCGCGTGTCCGACTGTTTGCAATGACCATTGACCGCGCGCTGTTGGGGAGCCCGCCACGGCATTATGGGGCAATAGAAGCGCAACACCCGCCAGAATTCTAGCGATCAAAAGACTAAACCTAAGCCGACCATTCACGTTTCCTTTCCATTGGCTGCTACAATGATAGGAATGAAGTCTGCTGCCAGCAGGCTCGCGCCGCCGACTAAGGCCCCGTCGACGTCTGGCACCTGCAAAAGCGCCTCGGCGTTTGAGGCTTTGACGGACCCGCCATAAAGAATGCGAACACCGTTTCCGGCCTCGCCAAGGACATCGATGAGTTTTTTACGGATCGCGCTATGCATCTCTTCGACGTCTTTTAGCGACGGCGTTCGGCCCGTTCCAATCGCCCAAACAGGTTCATAGGCAACCACCAGGGCTTCAGGGCTTCCAGAGTGCGGCACTGAAGCAGCAATTTGCGTGGTCACGGTCGACACCGCATGTCCTGCGTCGCGCTCGGCTTCGGTTTCACCAACACACACGATCACTTGAAGGTCAGCAGCAATGGCTGCCAATGCCTTTTGGCAAATCTCAGAGCTGGTTTCATGCTGATCAGCCCGTCGCTCGCTATGCCCTACAATCACAATTGATGCGCCTGCTTCGCGAAGCATTGCAGGCGAGAGACACCCTGTGTGCGCACCCGATTCATTCCAATGACAGTCTTGTCCTCCGATCATGAGCAGGGCGGCGCAGGCTTTCGCAGGCGCGATCAGTGTGCTG
>JBEGTP010000273.1:0-13924 GCA_041179365.1 Pseudomonadota bacterium | reverse complement strand
ATTGGCGAACGCATGGCGGCCCTTGCCAAGGACCCGAAAAATCTCTTTGCCGATAGCGATACTGGGCGTGAAGCGTTGCTCAGCTATGTCCGTTCGAAAGTGAAAGCTGCCGAGGCTCTTTACCCTGAGCTGTTGCCCGCGTCGCTCATTCCGCACCAATCGCTCGTCGTCAAACGGGTCCCGCTTGCGACCCAGGAGAGCGCGCCCGGCGGCTTTTATGACGGCCCCTCGCTCGATGGCACCCGCCCGGGAACTTACTGGATCAACCTGCGCGATATTGGCGCTGTGCCCCGCTTCCGCCTGCCCACGCTCTCCTATCACGAGGGCGTGCCGGGGCATCATACCCAAGGGGCAATCGCAGCGGCGCTTGGCGAGGCCCCTTTGCTGGTGCGGATCGCGAGCTTCAACGCATATCAGGAAGGCTGGGCGCTCTACGCGGAGCGTCTCATGGCCGAGCTCGGCACCTATAAAGACGATCCGCTCGGCAATCTTGGGCGCTTGCAAGATGAGCTATTTCGCGCGGTTCGCCTCGTCGTCGATACCGGGTTGCACCATAAGCGTTGGACGCGCGAACAGGCTATCCGCACGATGCAGGATGTAACTGGCGTCGCTGAATCGCGCGTCACGGCTGAGGTCGAACGCTATATGGCGTGGCCGGGCCAAGCGCTTGGCTACAAACTTGGCCAGCTCAAAATCCTCGACATGCGAACGCAGTTTCTAGCGAAAAAGGGACGCAGTACAGATTTGCGTCCCTTCCACCGGACCGTCCTTGATGGCGGCGCAATGCCGCTCAGCCTCGTCGAGGGGCGCTTGGCCGACATGGCTTAGCGCAGGTTGGTCTTAAGCCTCCAAGCATCGGCAAACGCGTCCGCGGCGCTATCCCGCGCTGCCTCATTTTCGAAAAGGCCAAAACAGGTTGCGCCCGAGCCGGACATGCGCGCGAAGATCAACCCGGCTTGTGCGTTTAGTGTCTCTAGGACGCCCGCAATTTGCGGCACAAGCGTAAGGGCAGGCTTCTCAAGATCATTGCGACCAGCCCGCGCCGCAGCCAGCGCGTCTCCCGCCGCTAGGGGCCCGCGATCAACGCCGTCCCACGCCGCGAAGACAGGCGCCGTTGGGCACGCAACACCGGGATTGACGAGCAAAAGCGGCATGCCTGTCAGCGCGCCTTTGGCGACGAGCGCGAGATCATCGCCCACCCCTTTGCCGCGCAACGTTTGAGACATAACGCACGCCGGAACATCGGCCCCAAGCGGCGCGGCCAGCGCCAGCAATCGGTCGAGATCGTCTGGCAAATCCCATAAGCGCGTCAAAAGGTGAAGTGCCGCTGCTGCGTCTGCGGAGCCGCCCCCGATCCCGGCGGCGACAGGCAAGCGCTTATCGAGCGTGATCGCAGCGCCCGCTTTGACACCATAGGCAGAGCGCAGTGCTTCAGCCGCGCGCAAAACCAGATTGTCAGAGCCGTTTGAGAGTCCCTTTGCAAAGTCTCCGACAATGGTCAGCGTTACATCATCGGCGGGAACAGCGCGCAGTCCGTCACCAACCTCAGCGAAGGCAAAAAGCGTTTCAATCTCATGATAGCCGTCGCCGCGCCGCGCCCGCACATGGAGCGCGAGATTGATCTTGGCATAGGCCGTCTCGACAAGGGCGGTCTCAGGGAACACGGCGCGCAAAGGTCAGCGCGCTGCGCTCTGCGCGGTCCAGCCAATATCAAGCTTTGCAGCAAGGCGGGTCGCTGCATCATCTTGAGCATGGATTGCCGCTGCTGACCAAGCATAGCGAGCGTCCACCTTTCGACCGACGCGCCAATAGGCGTCACCCAAATGTTCGTTGATCGTCGTATCGCCCGGTGCAACGCGCGCGGCGCTTTCCAATACGGTGATCGCCTCATCATCGTCGCCGTTCAAAAAGAGCGCCCAACCGAGTGCATCCAAAATGCTCACATCATCAGGCGCAATGCGGCTGGCGGTGCGGATGAGACGCAACGCCTCAGGCAAATTCTCCCGCCGTTTGACCATGCCATTGCCAAGCTGATGGAGCGGCCCAGCCTGATCCGGTGCCAAAATAATCGCCTTTTGCAGTGCGACCTTAGCGCCCGGCCAATCCCCCCCGCGTTCCAGCGCGCGCGCCTTATCAAACCAAAGACGCCAGAGCGGAATCGCATTATCCCCGGCTTCAGCATTCTGGATCGCAGCGCCGTAAGCTACGGCAGCATCAGCAAACTGCCCGCGCTTTTCGAGCAGCTCACCAAGGTTTGACCGAACAAGGCTGCTCTTGGGGCTCGCCAAAACCAGCGATTGTGCGAGCGCCAGCGCCTCTTGGCTCTGGCCTAACGCATCCAGACACGCAACCCGCTGTTGCGCCGCTTCCCGTCCGACAATCGGATCGCGCGATAGCCGCGCCAAAGCGCCCTCCGCCGCCTGAAATTTTCCCCCTTCGTAAAGGGCGCGCGCTTCGACCATGCCGAGGACTGGATTGGCAGGATCAAGGTAGCGCCCCGTTCGCGCCATCATGAGAGCGAGCGTGGGAATTTTTTCCGCGAGCAAATCAAACGACAGGCGGCTAAAAAGCTGCGCCATGCCTTGCTGAGCCGAGAGGTTCGTCTGTGGCAGCGCGCGTCCTCCGGCAACAAGGGCGTAAGCATCACCCAATTCGGCGCGATTGCCATCCAGCATCGCAAGGGCTTCATCGCGCTTACCACTGCGCTGAAGCGCGGCAGCCGCCGTCAGACGAAGCGAAGAAAGGCCCCCAAAGCGCGCCACTTCTTGTGTGGCCAGCGCAATGGCTTCATCCTGCTGGCCGCGCGCTAAAAGAAAATAGGCACGCGATTCTCCGGCATAATTTGATGCGTAGGAATCCGCCGGGATCGCATCGAGAATTGCCAAGGGATCGCCGCTTCGTGCGCCAA
Source organism: Pseudomonadota bacterium (assembly GCA_041179365.1). Classification (GTDB taxonomy): domain Bacteria; phylum Pseudomonadota; class Alphaproteobacteria; order Sphingomonadales; family Sphingomonadaceae; genus Aquisediminimonas. The sequence continues at coordinate 11,016 of JBEGTP010000273.1, read as the reverse complement.
AGGCGATCCAAGCGCGAAACAGCGGTTCCATAAAGTTAAACCCGGCGTCATTCTCCAAGGCGCCAACAAGCGCGCCCGCCCCGCGCCAATCGCCTAGCTTTACCCGCTCAGCGATCAGCAGCATCAACGCGTCGCCCGCAATGCCATTTTTGACATCAAGTTGATGCCCAGCCCGCAGCGCGAGCGCGAAATTTCCTTGTCTCAGCGCGGCGCGCGCCGTCCGCAAGGCAAGCAGCTGGTTGCCGGGCTCTGTCGCAAGCGCCGCGGAATATCCTGCCAGCGTCCCGCTTTCATCGCCCGCAGCATCGCTGACACGCGCGCCGACGTAATAGCCGAGCGCCGAGCGCTGCGGAGCGCTTCGCTTTGCAAAGGCAGCGGGCGGCGCAAGCGCTACCGCAACCGCTACAAGGGAACTACATGTTCGGATAATTGGGGCCACCGCCACCCTCCGGCGTTACCCAATTGATATTTTGGGTGGGGTCTTTGATGTCGCATGTTTTACAATGGACACAGTTTTGCGCGTTTATTTGCAATTTCGGGTTGCCTTCGTCTCGCCCCACGATCTCATAAACCCCCGCCGGACAATAGCGGCTTTCAGGCGAATCATAGAGCGCGAGGTTGACCGTGATCGGAACGGCTTCGTCTTTAAGCTTAAGATGGCATGGCTGATCTTCAGCATGGTTCGTGTTTGAGAGAAACACCGACGACAGCCGGTCAAAACTAAAGACACCGTCGGGCTTGGGATAGGCGATGGGCTTATACAAATCCTTGCGTTGAAGCGCCGACGCATCGGTGTGGTGCTTCATCGTGATCGGCAAGCCGATTTTGAGCGTGCGCATCCACATATCGATTGCGCCGAGTGCCGTACCGTAATCGCCACCGAATTTGGCAATGACGGGCTGAACATTTTGCACGAGCTTCAACTCCTTAGCGATCCAGCTGTCGTTAAGGGTCTCCTGATAATCAGCCACCTCGTCATGTTCGCGTCCCGCGGCCAGCGCCGCGGCAAGGCTTTCCGCCGCGAGCATGCCGCTCTTCATCGCCGTGTGGCTGCCCTTAATGCGCGGAACATTCACAAAACCTGCTGAGCAGCCGATCAATGCGCCGCCGGGAAAAGCAAGTTTTGGAACAGACTGCCACCCGCCTTCGTTGATCGCCCGTGCGCCGTATGAAACGCGCTTACCGCCTTCGAGTATCTTCTTGATTTCAGGATGCGTCTTCCAGCGTTGAAACTCTTCAAACGGATAAAGATGAGGGTTTTTATAGTCGAGCGAGACGACAAAGCCGAGCGCGACTTGATTATTGGCTTGATGATAAAGGAACGCGCCGCCCCATTCGTCGCTGTCGCTCATCGGCCAGCCCTGCGTGTGGATCACCCGACCCGGTGCGTGATTTTCGGGCTTGATGTCCCACAATTCTTTGATGCCGATGCCGTAGACCTGTGGCTGGCATTCGGCTTCTAGATTAAACTGAGCTTTAAGCTGCTTCGTCAAGTGGCCGCGCGCGCCTTCTGCAAAGAGCGTATATTTCGCGTGGAGTTCCATACCGGGCTGATAATCGCCCTTATGACTGCCGTCCTTCGCGACCCCCATATCGCCCGTTGCCACGCCTCTGACGGATCCGTCCGCGTTGAAGAGGATTTCGGCCGCAGGAAAACCGGGGAAAATCTCAACGCCCAAAGCCTCAGCCTGCGCCGCTAGCCAGCGGCAGAGGTTACCAAGCGAACCCGTATAGCAGCCTTTGTTGCTCATGAGGGGCGGCATGGGAAAATGAGGAATCGGATATTTTTTGCTTTTCGAAAGCACCCAATGCCAATTGTCGGTCACGGGCGTCTCAGCCATCGGACACCCATCGTCGCGCCAAGTCGGCAGGAGTTCGTCGAGCGCTTTGGGGTCAACGACGGCACCTGAAAGAATGTGGGCGCCGACTTCCGATCCCTTTTCAAGAATACAGACCGAAATCTCGGGATTGACCTGTTTGAGTCGGATCGCGCTGGCGAGCCCCGACGGCCCACCTCCTACAATCACCACATCATAGGGCATTGATTCCCGTTCGCTCATCGTCGCATTTCCTCTTTCATTCCAATTCGATGCGGATCACCGCATGTCTGGCTCCATTCGCCAGATAGCTGACACTGCGTCGTTGACCAAGCCAGTTTCGTCACCTCTAGCAACAACATGAATGTGGTAGCGTCTGGCATGAGTCCGCAATTGATCGCAAGCGTCTTGAGCTGGTGGCAAGAAGCAGGTGTTGATTACATCGCGGCCGATGATGCCGAACCGTGGCTTGGCCGCCAGAAACTGGCCCCGGCGGCCAAGATTTCACCGCCATTGGAAGCCAGTGCGGAAGCCCCTCTCCCAGCAACCCTCGCAACCTTTGTTGAGTGGATGATGCAGGCCGAAAATCTGCCGCTCGCAGGCCCTGCGAACCAACGCGTCGGGCCAAATGGAGCCGCAGGCTCGGCGTTGATGATTTTGACCGACATGCCTGAAATTGGCGACGCCGCTTCGGGCACACTCCTCTCGGGCGATGTTGGCGCGCTGTTTGACACGATGCTCAAAGCGATGGGGCAAGAGCGCGAGGGCATATACTGCGCCTCGCTTTTGCCCGGGAGGACGCCGTCTGGGCAGATCGAAGATAGTCATCACAAAATTCTCGCGCGCACGGCGCTGCACCACATTCGCCTTGCGGCCCCGAAATATGTCTGGATGCTCGGACAAACGACGAGCCGTGTGATGCTCGGGCTCGACGCCGCAGCCTTACCAGGAAAGTTACACTATATTAACCATGAGGGCGGCATGGTGGGCGGTGTCGGGAGTTTTCACCCCCGGCTTCTGCTCCAAAACCCCAAGCGCAAGGCACGGGTCTGGGCAGATATGCAGATCTTGATGGGGGAATTGCGGTCGTGAAGTTCAAAGTGTTATTGTTTGCAGCGCTTGCGGTGCCACTCGCCTCTCCGGCAATGGCTGCGCCCAGCGCGCGCGCACACACCGCTGTAGCGCCACAATTGAGCCCGACCGCTCAGGCACGTTACCGAGAAATTTTCGCAGCGATTCACCGCGGCGACTGGGCGAGCGCATTATCATTGCTCGATGCCATGCCGGTTGGGCCGCTGCACGATGTTGCGCGTGCGGAAATCTATCTTGGCAAAGGCTCGCCTTATGTCGAGGGTGCGGCGCTCGCTGATCTCGCAGCCCGCGCGCCCTACCTGCCACACGCCCCCGAGCTCATCCGCTTGGCGAAGACACGCGGCGTTGAACGGACTTTCGCAGTCCCGTCGCAGCAAGAGCTCACTTGGCTTGGCAGCGCCCCGCGCCGCGCCCGTGCGCCGCGATCAGACAGTGCAATATCGCAGCGGATGCAAGCGCGCATTCAGCCGCTGATCAAAGACGATCGGCCAAACGAAGCCGAAGCCATTATCATTGAAAATCAGGCGAACCTAAGCCCTGAAATCCTCACCGAATGGCAGGAGCGGGTTGCTTGGTCCTATTTCATAACGGGTGACGATGCCGCTGCGCGACGTCTTGGAAGTCTCGCGCGCAAGGGCGTTGGCGCTTGGGCTGCCGAAGCGGATTGGGTTGTTGGCCTCGCTTCTTGGCGCGAGAAAGACTATGCGACCGCCGCCGAAGCATTTGAAGCCGCCGCCCAGCGTCATGATGATGAAGACATGCGGGCAGCAGCGCAATTTTGGGCGGCCCGCTGTTACATGGCGCTCGGTCAGCCTCAAAAAATTGACGCAAAGCTCAAATCAGCGGCGCGCAATCCTGAAACCTTTTACGGTATGCTCGCGCTCAAGCAGCTCGGTATCAATGCGGTGCCTGCAAAACCAGAAGGCATCGAGCGCGTTGAAAGACTCCCCAATGTCAGCGCGGCGCTCGCGCTTGCTGAAATTGGGGAAAAAGATCTTGCTGACAAGATGATCCGCCACGAAGCGCGGATTGGAAACCCTGCCGATCACGCGGCGCTTTCTGATCTCGCGGGGCGCCTTGACCTTCCTTCCACGCAGCTTTGGCTTGCGCAATATGGACCCAGCGGCGCGCGCAGTGCCGTTTCGGCCCGTTATCCGCGCCCAAAGAGCTGGACGCCAGAAGGCGGATGGCGTGTCGATTCCTCGCTGGTATTTGCTCATGCGCTCCAAGAGTCGCAGATGCGCACCAATGTTGTCAGCGGCGCTGGCGCACGCGGCCTGATGCAGGTGCGTCCCGGCACAGCGGGCGACATCGCGCGTTCACGGGGGCAACAGCTTGGCTCGCTCGCTGTGCCGTCTACCAATTTAGAATATGGCCAAAGCTATATCGAGCAAATTCGCGATGGCGAAGCGACGGGCGGGATGCTGCCCAAAGTCATCGCAGCTTATAATTCTGGGCCGACACCCGTAGCGCGCTGGAACGCCGCGTCGCGCGATGGCGGAGATCCTTTGCTTTACATCGAATCGATCCCCTATTGGGAAACGCGCGCCTATGTGACCATCGTCATGCGCAATTACTGGATGTACCAGCTTCAAGACGGCGATGACACCGCGAGCCGCAATGCTTTGGCACAAGGTATGTGGCCCCGCTTCCCAGGCCTGCCCGGAGCGCCTATGGTGCGTTTGGATCAGGTAGGGGGAAGTGCGAGTGCCGATTGATGAGAGCGCAGAATTTACGCCGATACGGATTGCAGTTCTAACAGTTTCAGACACGCGCACCCGCGAAACAGACACCTCTGGCGACCTCTTGGTTGACCGGCTGACCGCCCTTGGACACGAACTGGCGGACCGCTCGCTGGTTCCTGATACCGAAGACGCCATTTTGAGCCGACTGCACCTTTGGGTTGCCGATCAGTCCATCGCGTGTGTCTTGATCACCGGCGGAACCGGCGTCACGGGCCGCGATGTAACGCCAGAGGCCATCGCAGCCCTCAAAGGCAAAGAGATACCCGGATTTGGGGAGCTGTTTCGCTGGATCAGTTACCAAACGGTCGGCACCTCAACCATACAATCCCGCGCCACCGCGTCCGTTGTGCGCGGGACGTATATTTTTGCACTTCCCGGATCGAATGGCGCGGTGAAAGATGCGTGGGACAATATCCTTGTTCACCAGCTCGATAGTCGCCACCGGCCCTGCAACTTTATTGAACTCATCAGTCGCCTGCGCGAGATCACCTGATCCCGCGCGCCTTAGGCGCTCTAAGCGGCCTTGGGCGCAGCCTGACGAACACCTTCATCAACATGGTCCGCAAATTGCGCAAAATTCTCGATGAACTGGCCAACGAGCTTTTGTGCTGTTGCATCATAGGCCGCGCCATCTGACCAGGTGCTGCGGGGGTCGAGGATCGCTGAATCGACGCCCGCGACGGCAACCGGCACGTCAAAGCCAAAATTATCATCCTTGCGGAAGGTTGCGCCGTGCAGGCTGCCATCAAGCGCCGCGTTGAGGAGCGCGCGCGTCGCCTTGATCGGCATCCGGCTGCCGACGCCGTGCTTGCCGCCAGTCCAGCCGGTATTGACGAGCCAGCAAGACACGCTGCCCTTGGCGATCCGTTCCTTAAGAAGGTTGCCGTAAATTGACGGGTGGCGCGGCATGAATGGCGCACCAAAGCAGGTTGAAAAAGTTGCTTCTGGCTCGGTGACGCCAATTTCTGTGCCCGCCACGCGCGCGGTATAGCCCGAGAGGAAATGGTACATCGCCTGATCTGGCGTCAACTTGGCAATCGGCGGGAGAACGCCGTACGCGTCGGCGGTCAGCATGATGATATTTTGGGGCACAGGGCCCATATTGTCTGCTGAAGCGTTGGGAATAAAGTCGATCGGGTATGAACCTCGGCTATTTTCCGCAAGCGACGCATCGTCAAAATCAAGCTGCCGTGTCACGGGATCAATCACGACATTTTCAAGCACGGTGCCAAAGCGTTTCGTGGTCGCAAAAATTTCTGGCTCAGCCTCAGCAGAGAGGCGAATCATCTTGGCATAACACCCGCCTTCAAAATTGAAGACAGCTGTATCAGACCAGCCGTGCTCATCGTCGCCAATGAGCGTCCGGCTTGCGTCCGCCGAGAGCGTTGTTTTGCCTGTACCCGAAAGACCGAAGAAAACCGCCGTATCGCCCTTAGGGCCAATGTTTGCAGAGCAATGCATCGGCATGACGCCGCGTGGCGGCAATAGATAATTGAGGATGCCAAACACTGACTTCTTCATTTCGCCTGCATAGGCCGTGCCGCCAATCAAGATGAGCTTTTCGCTAAAATTGACCGCGACAATCGTTTCCGATCGGCAACCATGCCGGGCCGGATTGGCTACAAAACTCGGCAAGTCGATGATCGTATATTCGGGCACAAACTGGGTAAGCTCATCTTCCGTCGGGCGCACGAGCAACGTGCGGATAAACAGATTGTGCCACGCCAATTCGTTGATCACGCGCACATTGACGCGGTGCTCGGGCTGCGATCCGCCAAACAAATCAGCGACAAACAGAGTTGGCTTTTCGCCCAAGGCCTTGAGAAAATCTTCTTTTAGATTGGCGAAATGGGCTGGATCCATCGGCGTGTTGCTCTTGCCCCACCAAATGGTCGATTCGGTTTCGGCATCGCGAACAATATATTTATCCTTTGCAGACCGGCCGGTGTGGCTGCCCGTCTTCACCACAAGGGGACCGTCAGCTGCAAGGACACCTTCGCTGCGCTGTACCGCCAACTCGACGAGCGGGGCCGTCCCTAGGTTCCAATGTTGCTCTGCCTTGACGACAAAGCCTTGTTTTTCGAGGGAGTAAAAAGGCGCGGTCTCAGCCACTGTGCGAATCTCCAAGTTTATGCAATGGATTGCAGCGCATACGTATGCGCCAAGGTTGAGCGGCGCATAAGCGAGGCATCCCAATTCGTCAAATCGAGTTGCCACAAACTGCGCTAATCTAGGCTTTCTTAGCCCCAAGTTGGAAGACGCTCGCAGACATTGCGGATCGCGCGGCGCTCGCTTATTCAAAAAACATGCCAGACCTGAAAACCAGTTCGCCTGCCCCTGATGCGACGATTGCGCTTGTCGACGATGATCGCAATATTTTGACGTCGGTTTCAATTGCCCTGCAAGCAGAGGGGTTTCGAACACGACTTTATTCGGACGGCGCGGCGGCCTTGCAAGCCCTGATCCAAGAGCCCGCAGACCTTGGCGTCTTTGATATTAAAATGCCCAAGATGGATGGGCTTGAGCTGCTCAGGAGTTTACGCCAAACGTCAAATATGCCCGTCATCTTCTTGACGTCAAAGGATGAAGAGGTCGATGAAGCGCTTGGCCTCGCGCTTGGTGCTGATGACTACATCACAAAGCCCTTTTCACAGCGCCTGTTGATCGCAAGGATCAGGGCCATTCTCCGCCGCGTCACGCTGATTGCGGAAACGCCTGAGCGTAGCGATGACGAAGCTGGAACGACGCTTGTTCGCGGCACGCTTGAAATGGATGCGGCGCGCCACCGCGTCCGTTGGCAAGGAAAAGATGTCGCGCTGACTGTGACTGAATTCATGATCCTCGAAGCCCTCGCGCAGCGACCCGATGTTGTCAAAAGCCGCAATCAGTTGATGGATGCGGCCTATCAAGACGATGTTTACGTCGATGATCGCACAATCGATAGCCACATCAAACGCTTGCGGCGAAAGTTTAGGGCCGTGGACGGGCATTTCGATGCTATCGACACCCTCTATGGCGCAGGATACCGATTCTCTGGCAACCAGGGCTGATACATTGCCTTTGAACTGGTCTGGTCAGCTGACGCTCACCAAGCGCATCCTCGCCATCAACATTTTTGCTGTTTTGCTGCTTGCAGGCAGTTTTTTCTACATCGATAGCTTTCGCGCCCGGCTGATCGACGAGCGATTGGCACAGGCCGAAACGGAAGCGGATATCACCGCGAGCGTCGTGCGGCTAACGCCTGATCCGCACCGCATCACGCTTCTTCGCGCCATAACGGCTGAAACCGATGCGCGGCTGCGCCTGTTTGATAAGCAAAATGCAATTCTCTTTGATAGTTGGCGTGCGGCCCCGCCACGCTTTGCGCTCACGGATCCGACAACTGAGACATGGCAGCGCCTTGTCGCGCGGGGGATCGATGATGTGATCGATGCCGTTGTTGGCGCAGAAGATCTGCCTGCTTTCAAGGGATTCGCGCACAGCACAGTGCCAGGCGACCATTTGACGCTTGCGCCCGACCGTACCCACATCATCACATCAAGCCGTTTGATCTCCACACACTCGGGCGAGACATTGGTCATGGACCGAAATGCGCGCGATATCCGCCGCATCGTTCGCGCCGAGCGGGGGCGGCTCGGCCTGATCATTGGCTTTGCCATTTTGCTCTCGGTGCTGATGTCGCTGTTTCTCGCCCGCACGATCGCGCGACCGCTTCGCCTGCTTGCACAAGCCGCGCGCAGCGTCCGCCTCGGGCGCGCGCGCGAAGTCATTGTGCCAAGACTTCCCTCTCGGTCTGACGAAATAGGGCAGCTAGCGCGCGCCTTTTCAGACATGAACGCAGCCCTCCAAGCCCGGATTGACGCCACCGGAAACTTCGCCGCCGATGTATCGCATGAGCTTAAAAACCCCCTCGCCTCGCTTGCGTCTGCCGCGCAATCGCTTTCAGCCGTTAAGGATGCCGCACTTCAAGCGCAGCTGATCGCCATCATCACCGATGACGTGCAGCGCCTCGATCGTCTGATCACCGACATTTCAGACTTATCGCGGATTGATGGCCAATTGGCGCGAGCGACCTTTGAGCGGATCGACATTGGGCAACTTGTCGAAACACTGGTTGCCGCGCGGTCAGTCCGAAATCCAGAAACGGCGCAGCGGATTGCGTTTGCGCGCCCAAAGACCGGATCGGCAATGGTCAAAGGGGACCCGACGCGGCTTAGTCGCGCGCTTGAGAATTTGATCGACAATGCCTTTTCCTTTTCGCCGCCGGGCGGCATCGTCCGTATCGGGGCATCACGCGCGCGCAGCCGCGTCATCCTCTCAGTGGAAGATGAAGGACCGGGCGTGCCGGCAAATGCGCGCACGGCTATTTTTGAGCGCTTTCATAGCGACCGGCCGAGCGAGGAAAGCTTCGGAAAACACTCTGGCCTCGGCCTTTCCATCGTCAAAGCCATCGTCGAAGCGCACGAAGGCGATGTCAAAGTCGAGAGCCGCGGACGCGGCGTGAGCGGCGCACGGTTCGTCGTAACGCTTCAGGCCACCCCATGACGGTGAAGTCCTCTCCCCCAGTCCATGCGACAACGATTGCAATCGGCGGCCACGCCGTCATCATCATCGGCGCATCGGGCAGCGGAAAATCTGATCTTGCCCTGCGCTTGATTGATCGCGGTGCCATCCTCGTCAGCGATGATTATACCAGCGTCATAGCCCAAGCCGGCGGCCTCTGGGCATCCCCTCCTTCGACCATTGCAGGCAGGCTTGAAGCACGCGGCGTAGGTCTTTTGGACGTGCCTTACGCCAGCAAAGCCCAAGTCCGCTTGGTGATTGATCTGGATGCAGTGCCAGAGCGGCTGCCCGATGGCAGTCACATGACGATGATAGCCGGGATTGCCATTGAAACCTATGCGCTCAACGGCCATGAAGCTTCGGCGCCAATCAAGGTTGAATGGGCGCTCAAACAGGTGATGGACGCGCAATGAACCGCAGTAAGCCCGAACGGATCATGGTGATTACCGGCATGTCGGGCGCGGGTAAATCAACCGCCCTGCGGACGCTTGAAGATTGCGGCTGGGAAGTGGTCGACAATCTCCCCGTCACCTTGCTTGATCGGCTGCTGGCGACGCCCTTTGCCGAAGGGAGCCAATCAAGCCGCCCGCTTGCCGTGGGGATCGACAGTCGCACGCGCGGCTTCAACGCGAATACAATTGTCCAGCGCCTCAAAACGATGCGAGAGCGGCATGAGCAACCCGTCACCACCTTGTTTCTCGATTGCAGTGGTGCCGAGCTTGAGCGACGCTATTCAGAAACGCGGCGGCGGCATCCCCTTGCGCAGGATCGCCCTGCCACCGACGGTATTGCCCGCGAACGCGAAATGGTCTCACCACTGCGTCGCTGGGCCGATCATGTCATCGACACAACAAGCAGCAACGCCAATGACTTAAAGCAAGATATTCGCGCGCGCTTCACGCTCGAGTCTGCCGTTGAGCCGACGCTTGCCGTGCTCTCGTTTGGCTTTGCACGCGGCCTCCCGCGCAATGCCGATCTGGTGTTTGACGTGCGCTTTTTGCGCAACCCATATTGGGATGCGGCGCTGCGGCCCCTCTCTGGCCGCGATGCCCCCGTCATAAGCCATATTCGCGGCGATCCCGCCTATGCGACCGCGATCGAAAAGATCGAGGATTTGCTGCTTCACCTTTTGCCCTTTTACCGCGCAGAAGGAAAAGCCTATGTGACCGTCGCAATTGGTTGTACAGGCGGCCAACATCGCTCGGTTCATGTTGCAGAACGCATTGCCGAAACGTTAGGAAAAGGTGGTTTTTCGCCAATCTTGACGCACCGGGACCTTGGGGCAAAAGGGATCGAGTCGCTCGAAGATGGGGAAGAGGAAGCCGGGGCAGAAAAACCCGGCACGGGGTCGTAATGATAGGTTTAGTAGTTGTGACACACGGCCAATTGGCCACGCAATTTGTAACGGCAATGGAACATGTCGTTGGGCCGCAGGAGGCAGTAGCCGCTATTTGCATTGAGCCTGACGACGATATGGAAACCCGCCGCAAGGATATCGCGGCCGCTATTGTGGCGGTTGACCAAGGGGCCGGTGTGATCATCCTCACCGATCTTTTTGGGGGAACGCCCTCTAATCTTGCCATCTCGCTCCTCGAAACAGGGCGCGTGGAAGTCATCGCGGGGATCAACCTGCCAATGCTCATTCGCCTCGAAAGCGCGCGCCAAAAGCTCAGCATTGTTCAAGCCGTCTCGGCGGCGCGCGATGCGGGTCGAAAATACATCACAGTCGCGTCAGACGTTCTCGGTGAGCAGGCCGCATGAGCGAAGTCACGCGGACCGTTACAATCGCCAATGTGAGA
>JBEGTP010000272.1:0-13685 GCA_041179365.1 Pseudomonadota bacterium | reverse complement strand
GCCTGTGGGGCAGGTTTCGATGACACTGCCATTTGGTGCATTCTTGAGCGCGGCGGGAATGATCGCGTCTGGGACAAGCTTTCCGGCAACTGGAGTAAACGCTGCCCCCGTTGCCGCGACGTCGCGTTGGTGCCAGCCCTGCTCTGCTTTGACGATTTGGTGTATTGGCAAAGCATCGAAAAACTCGTTGGCGATTACCAGTAATGGCGCGTCATCAGGGAGCGTCGAAACGTCATCATGCCAAAGGGGGGCGGGCAGATTTTCCGCTTGGCGGAGCCGCAAGATCGGGCTTGTTTCAACAAGATGAATGTCAGGCATGAGCCCGACCATGGCCATCGCCCGCAATGCATCTTTGGCAAGAGTGCCGCGACCGGGGCCCAGCTCAACATAGTGGACCTGCGGCTTTCCGGCGCGGATCCATAGGTCTGCAAACCACATGCCGATGAGCTCGCCAAACATTTGGCTAATCTCAGGCGCAGTAATGAAATCCCCGTCGACCCCGAGCGGATCGCGCGTGCCGTAATAGACCGCATTGGCGCTCGCCATATAGTCGGCAAGTGAGACCTGACCGCGCGCCTTTAGTGTCTCGGCAAGCTGTACGCTTGGCAGCGCATCTTCATCCAACACTGGCCTGACCCGCGATCGGCTCTACGCGTTGCCGCCGTCCCTTGGATGTCGCGATGCAATAAACGCCAACGGCAATCAGGGGTACGCAAAGCGCCTGGCCCATCGTCATGCCAAAAATACCCTCGACGCCAACATCGGGCTCGCGCAGAAACTCTACGCCGAAACGAAATACGCCCATGAGCGTCGCAAAAACGCCCACGAGCCGCCCGGGATAATAACGCGCGTCGGTCTTCCAAAACATAAAGAGAAGAACAAGCCCGATCACAAGTCCCTCTAGCCCCGCTTCGTACAGCTGGCTTGGGTGGCGCGGAATGCCGTCATTGGTGCCGGGAAAAATAATGCCCCAGGGCAAAGTCGTCGGCCGCCCCCAAAGCTCTCCATTGATAAAGTTCGCGATCCGGCCAAGGCACATGCCCGCAGGCACAGCACAAGCAACATAATCATGCACGCGAAGCCAATTTAATCCATTCTTGCGGACGAGATAATAGATCCCGGCGAGCACACCCAAAAGCCCCCCGTGGAACGACATGCCGCCCTCCCAGAGCTTGAGCAGATCGAGGGGGTGGGTGAACAAATCTTGTCGATAGAAAAGCGCATAGCCAAGCCGACCCCCCAGAATGATGCCAAGCGTGGCATAAGCGATGAAATCATCGGCATGCCGTTTTGCGGCGGGAGCGCCGGGTTGACTCAAAAGTTTGACCAGATACCACCAGCCCAGAAGAATTCCCGAAATATAAGCGAGACTATACCAACGAATGTCGATAGGCCCGAGGCTGAAAGCAACAGGCTTCAAGCCGAGGTCGACCCAGTTGATCGGCGCGGCGGCGGCAAAAAGAATATCAAGGCTCAAGGCTTTTCCCCAACGATTTTGGCCTTCATAAGGGGGCAAATCAATAAACCCAAGGAGAGATTCGTCCATGCTATCAGAGTTGGACCTGCGTGTAGACAAAGCGACCGCCGCTTTGACCGCAGAAGGTGCGCCCGGCGCGCTCGGATTATATCCACACTACGGCCTCGAGGTTCCCATTATCTCGGGAGCACCGCCAAATCTGGCGCTCTATCTCGATCATTTCTGCGAACTCCACGGCGAAACTGAATTTTTAGTAGCAGGGGAAGAGCGATTAAGTTTTAAGCAAGTGCACACGGCGGCTCGATCCGTCGCGCAGGCGCTTGTCGCCGGCTATGGCATCAAGCCGGGGGACCGCGTCGGCATCGCCATGCGCAACGCGCCGAGCTGGGTTGTCCTATATATGGGCATCTTGATGGCAGGCGGCTGCGCGACCTTGCTCAACGGCTGGTGGCAAGGGCAAGAACTCGCGGACGGCATGGATACCGTCGAAGCCAAGCTGGTCTTCGTCGACGCGCCGCGTGCCGCGCGCTTGGCCGATCACGGCTATAAGGGCGCAGAGATCGTGACGCTTGAAGTCGCTGCACTTATCGATGTCGCGCTGGCCCCTATCCTTGCCAAAGGTAAAGGAGTGGCCGCCGCGCTGCCCGCATTGAGCGGCGACGATCTGGCCACAATTCTTTTTACCTCTGGATCGACGGGCCAATCGAAAGGGGCTTTCAGCAATCACCGGGCGGTCGTGCAGGGCACATTCAACTATATCGTCCAGGCCATGATGATGCTCCAGTTGGCGACAGAAGACGGCTTAATTAAACCCAATCCGCCGCAGCCCTGCGCGCTCCTTGCTGTGCCGCTGTTTCATGTTACGGGCGAAGTTCCGGTGCTCCTCGTCAGCTTCGCCCTCGGCCGTAAGCTCATATTTATGCCAAAATGGAATGCAGACCAAGCGCTGGAATTGATCGAGCGCGAAAAGGTAACAAACTTTACCGGCGTGCCCTTGATGAGTTTTGAACTGATCAATCACCCGGATCGCCAAAAATATGATTTATCAACTTTGCAGGGCCTAGCCGCCGGTGGCGCGCCGCGGCCGCTCGAACATGTGAAGCGGATCACCGATGAGATGCCCGGCGCACCGCCTGCTTTGGGCTATGGTCTGACCGAAACAAATGGCATCGGCGCTGGAAATTTTTCGACGAACTATCAAGCAAAGCCAAATAGCACCGGTCGCGCTTCGGCCCCTCTGGTTGATATGGCCATTCTCGATGATGACGGTAAGCCCGTTCCGCAAGGCGAACGCGGGGAAGTTTCGATCCGTTCGGTCGCGCTCTTTTCAGGCTATTGGAACCGCGACGATGCAACCCGCTCATGTATGACATGCGATGGCTATTTCAGGACAGGTGACGTTGGTTATTTTGATGACGCGGGCTATCTGTTCATCGTTGATCGCAAAAAGGACATTATCATTCGCGGCGGCGAAAATATCAGCTGTCAAGAAGTTGAGGCCGCGTTGTACGAATATCCCGGCGTTATCGAAGCCTGTGTGTTCGGACTGCCCGATGAACGGATGGGCGAACTCGTTGGCGCGGTGATCCATTTCCGCAGCGAAACGCCTGCATCGAGTGAGGCCGTTCTCGTCGATATGCGAGAACGGTTGGCCGGGTTTAAAGTGCCCCAGCGTCTCTGGGTCCATGGCCCTCCGCTCCCCCGGCTTGGTACCGAGAAAATTGATAAGGTCGGCCTGCGCAAGAAGTTTCAGGAAGAATGGGCGCTAGAGAATGGCGGTTGACCTAGGGCGCGGTGTTTCAGAGACTTGGCCTGCGCGGATTTGGCGCTTGCTTATTGCGACGAAGGATATGCTCGCCCTTCTTTTTTTGCTGCTCTTTTTTGCCGTGCTTTTTATGCTTCTTGCAAGCGCGCCCAATGGCGGAGCGGTCAAAGAGGGGGCTCTCGTTTTGCGCTTGAACGGGGCAGTGGTTGAGCAGCGCGAGACGGTGAGTCCGCGTGATTTGCTTTCGGGAAACCTTCCTTCCTCAGCACAGATGCAGCTTCGCGACATTATCCATGGGCTGACCCGCGCTGCGACCGATGAAAAGGTCAAGGCGTTGGTTCTTGATTTTGATGGTTTTAGCGGGGCAGGACAAGCCAGCCTCACACGCATGGGTGAGGCCATCGCGGCGGTCAAAAAGGCTGGAAAGCCTGTTCTCTCCTTCGCGTCTGCATACGGCGACGACAGTTATTTCCTCGCCGCGCACGGCAGCGAGATTTGGATGGAGGCCATGGGGCAGGCGGTGCTTCAGGGGCCCGGCGGTTCGAGGCCCTATTTTAAGGGCCTTTCAGACCGACTGGGTGTGAATGTTCGCGTCTACCGCGTGGGGACTTATAAGAGCGCGATTGAGCCCTTTACCCGCGATAGCCAGTCACCAGAGGCCAAGGCCGCCAGCCAAGCGTTGGCCGATTCGCTGTGGGCGGATTGGCAAGACCGGGTGTCACGCGCGCGGCCTCAAGCAAAACTAAATGCGGTCATTGGTGATCCTTCGGTTGGCATAGCAGCGAGTGGTGGAGATATGGGCAAGGCCGCAGTCGCAGCGGGGATGGTCGACCATTTGGGCGATGCGATCGCCTTTGGTAAGCGCGTGTCAGAAATTGTGGGTCGCGAAGAAGAAGACCGCGCCGATGGCTATAACGCAACGGAATTTGAGGATTATCTCGCAGCAAATCCGCCAAAGATGAAAGGCGCGAAAATCGGCATTTTGCCGATTGCTGGCGAAATCGTCGATGGCTCTGCGCCTGCTGGCATGACCGGAGGGGATACAACCGCGTCGCTCATTCTCGATGCGCTTGCTGACGATCAAATGAAAGCGCTCGTCGTGCGGATCGATAGCCCGGGCGGCTCGGCAATGGCATCTGAAAAGATCCGCACCGCGCTTATGGCGGCCAAGGAGAAGAAGATTCCTGTTGTGATCTCGATGGGTGATGTCGCCGCTTCGGGCGGCTATTGGGTCGCGATGGCGGGCGACCGCATCTTTGCAGAACCGAGCACGATCACGGGTTCAATCGGGGTGTTTGCAATATTCCCAACGCTCGAAAATACTTTGGCGAAGGCAGGAATTAAAGGCGACGGCGTGCGGACAACGCCGCTTTCGGGGCAGCCTGATATTTTGCAGGGCACAAATCTTGAGACCGACGCGCTGTTTCAAGCCGGCGTCAACGACATTTACAAGCGCTTTACCGGCTTGGTCGCAAGCGCGCGCAAGCTGCCTGTTGCGCGCGTTGATGAGATTGGCCAAGGCCGTGTGTGGGCGGGGGGCACAGCGCGTCAGCTGGGTTTAGTCGATGCCTTTGGTTCACTCGACGATGCGGTGGACGAAGCTGCGCGGCGCGCAAATGTCGATCCCGGTGACGTCGCGCGGACTTATCTTGAGGCCGAGCCTTCTTTCCTTGGCCGACTTCTTGGCGGTATGTTTGGCGTAAGGCAAGCGGCAGCGCCTGTTGATATTTTCACACAGCTGGTCCGAAAAGAGCAGAGTCTGTTTATGACTGGCTTGTATGATGGAAGTCGGATCGTTACCGGACCAGCCATTCAAGTGCGATGCATGGGTTGTCGGCCTTCGCATTTTGCGCCAACAGACCAGAGCTGGCTCGGCCTGCTGAAAGAAAAGGTATTCCAATGATTGCGTTGCGTCCCGCTACCGCCAGCGATGCTGAGGCTATTGCTCGTATTTACGCACCCTATGTCGTTTCGAATGCCGTTTCGTTTGAAGAAAAGGCACCAACCCCGGGCGCAATGAAAAAGCGTATCACGGCCAATGACGGTCTCTACCCTTGGATCGTGGTCACTGAGGAGGGGTCTTCGGTTGTTCTTGGCTATGCCTATGCAAAGCCATTCCGCCCGGGCGAAACGCACCGGTTTGGCGTCGAGATTGCCGTGTATGTGGCAGGCGATCTGGAAGGCAAGGGGATCCGGCGAACGCTGCTCACCAGCTTGATTGCTACGCTTATCGAGCAAAATTTTACCCAAGCGATCTGCACCTTGATGACGCCCAACGATAAGCTGATCCAGCTTTTTGAGTCCGTAGGCTTCCGTCGGGCTGGCGCTTACCGCGAGGTGTGCTTTAAAAATGGTCAGTGGAGCGATATTGGTCTGTGGCAGCGGGAGCTGATCGAAGCTAAGACTCCGCCTGAGGCGCTCATTCCTTTTTCGAAAACGGGTATCGTGCGCACCTAATTTGGGGAGGAGCGTACATGGTTCTTGGTCTACGCACGCAACAGTTGCTGCGAGAACCGTTGAACCATTTCCTTCTTGCTGGTCTTGCACTCTTCGCCTTGGAATTCTGGCGCGGCGAACGGGTTGATCCGGCAAGCCGGACTGTTGAAGTAAGCGAAGCGCAAATCGATCAGTTGACCGCTAACTGGATGC
Organism: Pseudomonadota bacterium; assembly: GCA_041179365.1. GTDB lineage: Bacteria > Pseudomonadota > Alphaproteobacteria > Sphingomonadales > Sphingomonadaceae > Aquisediminimonas. The sequence goes on along the minus strand of JBEGTP010000272.1, from coordinate 7,794 downwards.
AAACGTGGCACCGCGCTCCAACCCCTGCGGAACTCGATGGTATTATCCAAGATCAGATCCGCGAGGAGGTTTACTACCGCGAGGCCAAGCGGCTTGGTCTTGATCAGGATGATTTGATCATCCGCCGTAGGCTTCGCACGAAGATGGAGGCGCTCGAAGATGCAAGTGCCGACGCTCTTGAGCCTAGCGATGCCGAACTCCAGTCGATGATTGATCGCAACCCCGCCCGCTACGCAGAGGGGGCCCGCATCAGCTTCGATCAAATCTTTCTCAGCACTGGCAATGGCACCGCCGAGCGCGCGCGCTTAAGTGCTTGCGAAAGCGCCGCATCGCTTGGCCAGCCCGCACCGCTCTCGCGCCAATTTGAGGCCGCCGATAGCGCAGATATCGATGCGCAGTTTGGAGAGGGCTTCACTGCGCGTCTCGTCAAACTGCCATTGGGTGAATGGAGCGGGCCCGTTCAGTCGGGTCTTGGCAATCACCTCGTTCTTGTGCACACAATTGTGGCGTCAGCCCCGCCCAAACTCGATCAGATACGCACCAGAGTTGAAAATGATTGGCGCGCTGATGCGCGGCTGCGCAAGCGCGACGCTGGATTTAAAACCTTACTCAGCGCTTATACGGTTCGCATCGCCAAGCTGAAATGACCCGCTGGCTGCTCTTGCTGTTTATAGTGATGTGGCAGCCCGCGCGTGCGCAGGCGGATGAACTGAAGCCGGGTTTTTTAGCGCTGCGTGAGGTTCAGCCTAAGCAGTGGCACATGCTTTGGCGCGCGCCGGTCAAAGGCGGAATGGCTGCCCATGTGACGCCGCGATTACCGCCGCGGTGCACCATGGCTAACGAACGCCGCGTTTTGCGCGATGACGCGCTGGTCTTTGTGGCCGATTTGCGCTGCGCTGGTTCGCTTACAGGCTCCGTGGTCGGTCTAGAGGGGTTGGGCGAAACACTCAGCGATGCCCTGTTGCGGATCGCGCCGCTTGGTCGGCCGGTCCAGATTGTGCGCCTTACCGTGGCGCATCCCACAGCTTTAGTCGCGGCACGCGCGAGCCGGTGGCAAGTGGCACGCACCTATTTGCAATTGGGGACTGGCCATATCTTGCACGGCTTTGATCACCTGCTTTTTGTCATTGCTCTTGTTTTGTTGCTCAACGGCGGCTGGACTCTCGTGCGGACCGTTACAGCGTTTACCCTCGCCCATTCGCTTACTCTCATTGGGGTTACGCTTGGCGTGATTGGATTGCCACAACGGGCAGTCGAGAGCGTCATTGCCCTTTCAATCCTCTTCCTCGCTGTCGAGATCGTCAAAAAGAGACCAGAAACCCCGCGCTTTTCAGAGCGCTTTCCTTGGATCGTTGCGTTTCTATTCGGGTTGCTCCACGGCTTTGGCTTCGCTGGGGCGCTGGCTGAGATTGGACTGCCGCAAGATGACGTGCCACTCGCGTTGCTGATGTTCAACCTCGGCGTTGAAGCAGGACAGTTGATGATCGTAGGCGCAGCGCTTCTTGCTCTCGCTGCAATTGTCCGTGTTTCTCATGCGCTTGATCGCCCCGCGCGCATTGCAGCAGCCTATGCGATTGGCATTGCCGCAAGTCATTGGCTCATCGCGCGCGTACTTCTGTAAGCGCATCAGCACCGCGACACTGGAAGTCTTAGTCTCCCTGGGACCCGCACATTTTTGCACCAAAAGAACCGGCGAACGCCGCTCATTTGGTATGGCTTTGGCCTTCAAAACTGCAAGCAATTGCAAGAGACTCAGTGGTTAACGAGGCCGAATTGACTCGGTCGTACAGATTAACATTCCATTAACCGGCTTGACTCACAATGCAAAAATTGGTCTAGAAATAACCAACGGAGTCGCATCCTAGTTGAACCTGACAATAACCTGTCAAAAACTTGTAGTTGTCAACTAATTTTTTGGAGCGACTTATGGTTGATCTTCTAGATCCCTTTTTTCGTGTTGCGTTTACTAATCATCTAAACAAGCCGACTGTAATAGACGCGCGGCTTGGTGGTAATTACACACTACACGCGGTGCAGGTTTTAATGGACTTGGGCCTCGGGTTGATTGACCCGCTGACCGGACTGCCAATCTTGACCACAGTTTGGGCCTATGAGCTTGCCGACGCGACAGCGGGCACGGTCACTGTCTCGGGCCATACACACGGTGCGGGCTTGGCAGAAATTTATAACCCGACTTTTCTCACGAGCACGAATGTGCCAATCAACGTGACGTGGATGAATATGCTGCCCGCGACGGGAGGGCATTTTCTGCCGGTTGATACGAGCATCATGATGGGCATGGGCGCCATGATGACGGACCCGGATATGCTGCCGATCGTTGTCCATCTCCACGGTAGCCACGCCGCCTCCATTTATGATGGCTTCCCGACGCAAACACTCACGCAAATGGGAATGGACCCCAATATGCCGATGCCACCGGGCACGGTGATGAGTTCTGCCGCCACCTATACTTATGACAATAGTCAGGAATCGGCGATGATCTGGTATCATGATCATTCACTTGGCTATACCCGACTGAACGTTTTCGCGGGCCTTGAAGGCGGTTACATGATTGAGGATCAGAACCGGCGTGCCCTAAACGCGGCGGGTGTGCTTCCTGATACGCTCGGTGCCAACGACACCTCGCTGCTCATTGCTGATCGCTCCTTTACGGCTGACGGGCAGCTCTATTTTCCAGGTGCAGCGGCTGATGATCCCTTGCCCGGCCATGCGGGGATAGTCTCGGATGTTTTGCCACCGGATTACGCAGCGCTCGGCGGCACATTTCCAACCGCTGTTCCTGAATATTATGGTGACTTCATCATGGTCAATGGAACGGCTTGGCCGCACGCGCATGTGGGGCAAGGGCAGGCGATGTTTGATCTGGTCAACGGATCAGACTCGCGCTTTTATACGCTCGGCGTCGATAATCCGAACGTGAAAGTGATTCTGCTTGGGACCGATGGCGGCCTGCTGCCCCATCCTATCACGATCATCAACGGCGACGGTGTGCTGGATCCTGGCGAACAGATCATCTTCGCACCGGGAGATCGCTTGCAGCTGATGTTTGATTTTTCAAACGTCCCACTGGGCGAACGGGTCCACCTTATCAATACCGGTGCGGCCTATGAGCCGTTCAAGGGCATGGATTCAGATGGCCATTTGCGTCCGGGCTATGATGGGGATGGCAATGAAGCGCCTGTGATCGGCGCAACGCTCGCTGATTCGGTTGGCCAGATTATGGAGTTCCGCGTTAGTAGTACTGTGACGCCTTGGCATTCAACGGCTCCGCTTGATGACAGCACGGTTCTCAACAGTCATTATACCGTGATCGACCCAACGTCAGCCACCGTGACCCGCAAGCTCGGCGTTTTTGAAACAACCGATCAATTCGGCCGGATCATGCCGGTGATCGGGACAGCGGAAGTCCGCACCGATTTTCAGGGCAATACGCATGTTGGCGCGCTGGGCTGGGATGCGCCGGTCACGGAATTGGTTCAACTCGGTAGCACGGAAATCTGGGAATTTTATAACACAACGGCAGACGCGCATCCGCTCCACTTGCACCTCGGCGAATATCAGGTGCTTGGTCGCTATCAAATCTCAAGCGTTGATACGAACGGCGATGGGATCATCTTAGATGGTTATAATAATGATCTGGGCGACCTGATCGATACGCGCTCTGATCTCGCGGGCACGCAGAATCTCTATGCGGAAGATACAGGCAATCAGGATACGGTTTGGGTGGGCCCAGGCGAAGCTCTGCGGATTATCATGAAGTTTGATCGGCCCGGCGACTATGTCTGGCACTGCCACATTTTGAGCCATGAAGATCATGACATGATGCGGCCTTTCCAAGTTTTGGGGGTTGCGGGCGACTTTGCTGGTGCCATCAGCGAAGACAGCCTGTCTGCCGCGCTGGGCCTTATGGAGATTGGTCGCGCTGACCGGAACCTTCAGGGTTTTGTTGCGGGCAATTTTCAAGGCACGGCTCATCTGGGGACGCTCACTTTAGGGTCAAACCTTGTCCTGCCAAATGGGAGCGCGCCGACGGCCAACAATGGCGAATGGTCTTATCAAGTGGCCACCGCCGCGCAGGTTTTGGCTGCGGGAGAAACCGTCATCGATGCGGTCACCGTCACCGAGCTGGACGGCATCACCACGCATGTCATCAACATGGTCGTCACAGGTGTCAACGATGCCCCTGTCGTCGCAACACCGGTGGCACTGACCACTGGCCAAAATATAACGCGGACAATCAGTATGAAGGAGCTGCTTGCGACCGCAACCGATGTTGACCATGGCGCAATCCTGTCGGTCGCCGGATTAACGGCCTCTGCTGGAACGCTGATTGATAATGGCGACGGCAGCTGGGATCTCACAAGCCCGCTCAACATGAGTGCGCCGATCACGCTCTCCTACAGCGTGAGTGACGGCATGGCTTCGGTCGCCGCGACAGCATCGTTGAGCTTTGTTGGCGGCGCAGCTTATACGCTTTTCACCGGTACAGCACTTGCCAACGTCTTTAAGGGGACGGCTGCCAATGATTATATTGACGCTTTGGCCGGCAATGATGAGCTGAAAGGCGGGATTGGCAATGACGTATTGATTGGCGGCACCGGCAATGATCAAGCGCAAGGGGGCGCTGGCAATGACGTGCTGATTGCGACCATTGGAGACGGAAATGATGACTATCTTGGCGGGGCTGGGGTGGACACCTATGATCTGTCGCGCACCGCTGCTGCAGCAACAGTCAACCTCGCAACGGGGCGTTCGACCAGTCTTGAAACCGGAACAGACAGGCTCAACGAGATTGAGAATGTTACAGGCGGAAGCGGGTCTGATAGCATAACAGGCGATGGCTTTGCGAATGTCTTGCTTGGTCGCGGCGGCAATGACACGATCGTCGGCGGCGCGGGACATGACATTTTGAATGGCGGCGCCGGGGACGACAGTCTTACTGGCGGAATCGGGAATGATCTGTTCATCTTCGCCAATCAATTTGGGCATGACCGCGTGACGGATTTTACCGTTGGCACTGCCCTTTCACATGACACGCTGGACCTGCGCGGCCTTGGCTTCACATCCTTTGCCGATGTGCTTGCCCATACCGATGCAGGCCCGAATGCCGTGATCCATGCGGGACTCTATGACATCACCCTGACAGGCGTGGATGCGGCCGTTCTGCAACCTTGGGATGTGCTGTTTTAGGGGGCTCGTGGTTCGCGCGCTGGCGGCGAAATTGGGATGTCTGTATGCGCCACGCCGTAAAAGGCAGCAATGCGACCAAGGGCTATGGTGAGGACGAGGCGTCCGGCGCGAATGGGCCAGCCGAGGCTTCTTTCTGCACTTGGGACACTTTCTCCCGCACAGACGACCCGCCAGAGGATGTCAGAAAGCCCAGGTCCGGCCCATTCGAGGGCCCCGTCAAAGCGCGCTTTGGCAGACAATTGGTGAAGCGTTGCATCGCCAGCGACCGCCGCACTGCGGCCTTTGCTGCCGATTGGGGCCCCATTCCATTGCATCGTAACGCGGGGGCCAAGGCCCGCCGTTTCATAATCACGCCGCAGCGCTTCGCCCGCCAAAAAGTGCAGTTCATTGAGCATTCCGCGCGCCTTGAGCCAGCCGAGCGGTGACTCAGCAAGATTGATCCGCTTGGGCTTGGCGGCGGCGATTTCAGGCCGTTCGCGGGCCGCAGGTGCCGCGCAGTCGATGTAAATTGGCTTTAACATGTTCACTCCTTGTTCGAGTCGTTTTTTCCTTGCCATAGGGGCGTGGATGTAGGAAAGCCAAAAACCGGTCTGGTTATCAAAAAAAGGATGAAGCATGATCACGCGTATTCGCGAAGTGCGCCGCGCCAAGGGGCTTACTTTGGCTGATGTTGCCGCCCGTTGCTTGCCGTTGACGACGGCGCAAACGATTGGCCGTCTTGAAACCGGAACGCGCACCGTTTCCGTTGGGTGGCTAAACCGCATTGCAAAGGCGCTCGGTGTTGAAGCTGCCGATTTGGTGAAGCTCCCTGATCGTGCAGATTTACCAGTGGCCGCGATGCTTGGCAGCGATGGCGCTTATGCGCCGCGCCATGCGCAGGTGATCGCGGCGCCCGGCCCTGTCCGGGGGACGGCTGCGATCCTCGTTGAGGGTGGCATCGGTGATTACCGTGCGGGGGATGAAATCTGGTGCGATACCCTGTCACCCGAAGCGTTTGCGACCGCGCTTAACCGCGATGTTCTGGTGCCAAGACCTGCGGGGCGGTATGTTTTTGGACGGATGATCGGGCGTGAGGGCAAGCGCATTCAAATTCTTCCGCTTGGGGCCGGTGCCAAACAACAGATTTTTGAAGATCCGGTCTGGATGGGCGTCGCCACGCGCCTGATTCGCGCGCTTTAGGCCATGATGAGCGCTGCGTCCGGTCGGGCCAGCGCATAGAGTGTCAATCCGGCGGCGTGAGCGCGCTCTACGGCAAGGCTGGTCGCCGTTGAAATGGTGACGAGGACCGGGCAGCGCGCGATGACTGCTTTTTCAACAAGCTCGTAAGAGCAGCGCGATGAGAGGAGGAAGAACCCCGTCGCGGCGTCAATTTTTGCGCGCGCCATCGCGCCAATCAGCTTGTCAAAGGCGCAGTGGCGGCCAACATCTTCGCGCACAAGCTGGATTGTGCCAGTGGGCGTACAAAAGGCGGCCGCGTGGGCACCGCCCGTTTCCACATTAAGCGGCTGATGGTCCCGGAGCGCGTTTAGCGCCGTGAAGAGTGCTTCCGGGGCGAGCGATAACGGGGCGGTGATCGGCGGCAAGGGACGCGCAATCTGTTCGAGGTTTTCGAGCCCGCAAAGGCCGCAGCTGCTTTCCGATGCGCGCGTGCGGACACGCTCAAGGACCGAACCGGACCGTGCCGGGTCGACTTGCATCCGCGCGATCCATCCCTCGGGAACTTGGTGCACGTCGATTTGCTCTATCTCATCGGCACAAGTAATAATGCGCTCGGAAAGCGCAAAGCCGGTTACGAAATCTTCGAGATCAGCAGGCGTTGCCATCATGACCGCATAGCCAATCCCGTTCACCTCGATTGAAACGGCGGCCTCAACGGGAATGGCGCGGGCGCTCGGTACCGTTTCGTGCGGACTCACCTTCTGCACATCAATGATCCGGCTCGTCGTCATGCGCTCACCCTCTCAAGAGTCAGAGAAGCCATGTGGCGGAGAGATAGGGATTCGAACCCTAGGTACCCTTACGGGCACGCCGCATTTCGAGTGCGGTGCTTTCGACCACTCAGCCATCTCTCCGCGAGCATGGGATGATGTTCATCAAACACCATCGGTCCTTCGAAGCGCGCGCTTAGCTGATGAATTGGCGCTTGCCAAGCTTGTCCTGTTGCGAGCGGGGCACAGCGCGCGAATAATCACTTCGTCCGCTTGTTATCGCGCCCCCGGGCGCGTAGATAATGGCAATGGGAAACTCTGAATCAGCGGCACAGCCAAAGGACTTCCGGGTTGATGCGCCGCCCGTTTCCTCGGCTGAATTCGGGATTGGGGCCGTTGTAAAGCACCGCCACTTTGATTTTCGCGGCGTCGTTTTTGATATTGATCCAGTCTTCAATAACTCTGACGATTGGTATCAGTCGATCCCCGAAGATGTGCGCCCACGCAAAGACCAGCCCTTTTATCACTTGCTCGCTGAAAATGGTGAGGCGTCATACGTTGCCTATGTCAGCCAGCAAAATCTGGTGAGCGACGGCGATGAAGGCCCTGTTGACCATCCTGAAGTTCGTCACTTATTTGGCGAATATCGCGATGG
>JBEGTP010000271.1:0-7687 GCA_041179365.1 Pseudomonadota bacterium | reverse complement strand
TGCCGTCAATATTTCTGGATCAACGCCAGCCTGATCAAGGGTGTTAGACGCGGCTGCGCGGGCGAACACCAAGCCTGTCAAGATAATCGCCGCGTCTGAGCGCTCCGCATCCCAATCGCCTGCCGGATCGCATTGATCTTCGGCGGCGGCGAGAATTTTGTTGAGCTCGATATCGGGCTCATCGCTAACATCGTTGAGGTCGTTTATCTCAAAGGCTTTGATTGCAAAGGCCAAATCTTTATCGCTGAGCGCGTTGGCCATACACTGGCTGTCCTTCAGCGTCGTTGCGGGGTTGGTGGCCGCAACAAGCGCCAAAACCGAAATTACAAGCGCAGCAAGCTTTGCTTTTATCATTTTACACCCCCGAACACAGAAACACGCACAACGCTTATACCATAGCCATACCGCCGTTTACATGAACGGTTTGGCCTGTGACATACCCTGCTTCGCGGCTTGCCAAATAGACGACGGCCGCAGCAATTTCAGGCCCCTCGCCCAGTCGCCCAGCAGGAATACGCGCGGTGAGCGCTTGCTTTTGCGCGTCTGGTAAAACGTCGGTCATCGGCGAGGTGATAAACCCCGGTGCCACGCAATTGACGGTGATGTTGCGGCTCGCGAGTTCCTGCGCGAGCGCCTTTGACATTGCCGTCAAACCGCCCTTTGACGCCGCATAATTCGCTTGGCCCGGATTACCCGTCGCGCCAACAACTGATGTGATCGTTACAATGCGGCCAAAGCGCGCTTTCATCATCGGCTTTGAGGCCGCGCGAATGAGGCGAAAGGCGGCCTCAAGGTTGATACGGATAACATCATCCCATTCGTCGTCCTTCATCCGCATGATAAGATTGTCGCGCGTCACGCCCGCATTATTCACCAAGATATCCAGCTGCCCGAGGGCTTCAACGGCACGCGGCACGAGCTGATCGACCGCGGCACCGTCACCAAGATTGCACGGCAAAATGACGGTTTCGCCTCCAATCTGCGCTGCTACTGCGACAAGGGCCTCTTCGCGCGTTCCAGAAATCGCGACGCGCGCGCCTTGCTGGGCGAGCGCTTTGGCAACCGCCGACCCAATGCCGCCCGAAGCGCCTGTGACCAGCGCCGTCATCCCCGAAAGATCAAACATCCTGTCTCCCTTTTTATCCGCTGCTATTTTTTAAAGAGGGATTTGACGACGCCGACAAGAAGCCCGCTCAACATTGTTCCCGCCGCGCGCCCAACTTGGGCCGCAGGATCAATGTTGCGCCGTTGCCGCCGTCTGTGCCGCCTTTGTTTGAAATAATTGAACATGTTGACCTCCAAAGTCTCCCGATCGCGCTTACAAACTAGAGCGAAGCGAGCAAAGCCTCAATATCATCCATTGAAATAACCGAGCGAGCCTCAACTTCTTCGGGTGCGCTGCGCTTGACCATCGGGCCTAAAACTTTGCCGCCGACTTCAACAAAATGATCAACACCTGCGCCCGCCATAGCGATTACGCTCTCGCGCCAGCGCACGCGCCCCGTCACCTGAGCGACAAGCAAGTCTTTAATCGCAGCAGGATCAACAACGGCTTGCGCGGTCACATTGGCGTAAAGCGGTATTAAAGGGGCCTGAATCGCCGCGTCAGCAAGGGCAAGGGCCATTGCATCGGCTGCGGGCTGCATGAGCGAACAGTGAAAGGGAGCCGAAACCGGCAGAATGACGCCGCGCTTAATTTCAAACGCTTTGACCGCCTCTACCGCCCTCTCAATCGCCTCCCGGTGGCCTGATATAACCACTTGTGAGGGATCATTATCATTGGCAACGGCGCATATTTGCCCTTCCGCTGACGCGTCGGCGAGCGCTTGTGCCTTGGCAATATCGGCACCAAGCAGCGCTGCCATTGCGCCAATGCCCACCGGCACTGCGGCTTGCATTGCTTGCCCGCGCACCTTGAGGAGCTTGGCCGTTGTGGCGATATCAAGCGCGCCCGCTGCGCACAGCGCCGTATATTCGCCGAGCGAATGACCGGCCACAAAATTAGCTTTATCGGCTAGAGAGATGCCGCCCTCTCTTTCCATTACACGTAAGGTGGCAATCGCGTTGGCCATAATCGCAGGTTGGGCATTTTCAGTCAGGATCAGCTGATCCTCAGGGCCTTCGGTCATCAACCGAAAAAGATTTTGCCCCAGAGCCTCATCGACTTCTTGAAAAACCTCACGCGCGGTTGGACTGGCCAACGCGAGCGCGAGCCCCATCCCGACAGCTTGGCTCCCCTGCCCCGGAAAAACAAATGCGCGTGCCATCTTAATGTGCCTCTTCTCGATACAAAAACTATGGATCGTGTTGCTCTTTAGCCCCAGATAAGCCGCGCGCAAGCGCAGAGCATTGGGGTCTTCCGTTCTGTAACTCCCATAATTCCCTTGCCTTTTGCCTTGCCCTTGGCCATGGGCAGCGCTCCCTAGCGGGAATTTGAGAAGGCTGGAGGGGTGTCTGCATGGTGCGGCATCAGCGATCAGCATGGAAAGGTAAGAGAAATGGCTCTTTATGAGCATGTGTTTCTTGCGCGTCAGGATCTGGCTCAAGCCCAGGTCGATGCGCTATCGGCAACAGCCGCAGAAATCATCCAAACCAATGGCGGCAAGGTCGTAAAGACCGAAAATTGGGGTTTGCGTAGCCTCGCCTACAAAATCGCCAAAAACCGTAAAGCGCATTATGTCATGCTCGAATTTGACGGGCCTGGCCCTGTCGTCGCTGAGCTGGAGCGTCAGACCCAGATTAACGAAGACATCATTCGCTATGTGACCGTTAAGGTTGATGCGCATGAAGCCGGCCCCTCGGCCATGCTGCGCAAGAGCGTTGATAAAAAGCCACGTCGCGACCGCGACGATGATCTAGACTTTTAAGGAGGGCTACTGACCATGGCACGCCCATTTTTCCGCCGCCGCAAAAGCTGCCCCTTCTCGGGCAAAAATGCGCCAAGCATTGATTATAAAGACGTCCGCCTGCTTCAGGGCTTTGTTTCTGAACGCGGCAAGATCGTTCCGTCGCGCATTACCGCCGTTTCTGCCAAGAAGCAGCGCGAACTTGCACAAGCCATCAAGCGCGCCCGCCACATCGGGCTGCTGCCCTACATCGTGAAGTGAGGCGCTAAATTATGGACGTTATTCTTCTCGAACGCGTTGAAAAGCTCGGCGCAATTGGTGATGTAGTCACCGTAAAGAACGGCTTTGCCCGGAACTTCCTGTTGCCCCGCAACAAGGCGCTCCGTGCGAACGAAGCCAACCGCAAATTGTTTGAAGCCAATAAGGCCAAAATCGTTGCGGATAATGACACGAAGCGCACCGAAGCCGAAGCAGCATCGAAAGATATTGCAGGCGTGACGGTGACCTTGATCCGTCAGGCGTCAAACACCGGCCAGCTTTATGGCTCGGTTGCGGTGCGCGACATTACCGAAGCGCTCGACGCTGATGGGAAAAAGGTCGGACGCCAGCAGATCGCGCTTGATAAGCCGATTAAGGCAATTGGCATCTATGATGTGAAAGTTGCGCTTCACGCTGAAGTCGCGGTGATGATCAAGGTCAACGTCGCACGGTCACCTGAAGAAGCTGACCTGCAAAGCCAAGGCGTCGATATTATGGCCTCGATGTTTGAAAAAGACACGGCTGGCTTCACCGAAGACTTTGATCCGAACGCCGAACCGGGCCTCATTGCAGACGATGATGCAGAGGCTCCTGCCTTTACGGCGCCATCAGAAGCAAATGATGCAGCTGCGGCGGACAAGGCTGAATAAGCCCTTCCGTTTTAGAGCAAAGATAAAGGCCGATCTCCCCACGTGGAGGTCGGCCTTTTTCGGTCCTGGCAATGAAAACAGGACACAAAAACCACAAACCGTCCCTAGGCCCGCCTAAGGGGCCGCACATTCAATTTGCTAGGGTTTGGCTACTCCCCTAGCTAAAAGCAAAAATAGGGCCTCAATCGTGCTTACACAGCCCCTCAAGGCGATGTGTGCGCCTGGGCTAGTACCCCATCAGGCTCAGCACTTCCTTCCGGCTACTTGAGTCATCGAGAAAACACCCAAGCAAACGACTGGTGATCATACTGACGCCGTGTGTCTTGACGCCGCGCCCGGTCATGCATCCATGCTCAGCTTCAATGACCACGGCCACACCGTGCGGATGCAGATTATCCCAAATGCACTGGGCGACCTGCGCGGTCAGCCGCTCTTGCACTTGGAGCCGCTCAGCATAGCCGTGCAACACACGCGCCAATTTCGAAATACCGACAACGCGCTCCTTGGGCATATAAGCGATCGATGCTTTGCCCGTGATCGGTGCCATATGATGTTCGCAATGCGACTGAAACGGGATGTCTTTGAGCAAGACGACCTCATCATAGCCCCCCACCTCATCAAAGGTGCGCGACAGATGAAGCCCCGGGTCTTCCTGATACCCGCGACAATACTCAAGCCAAGCGCGCGCGACGCGCTTTGGCGTATCAACCAGCCCCTCGCGATCCGGGTCATCCCCTGACCAACGAATCAAGGTTCGGACAGCGGCGGCAACCTCATCGGGCACAGCGGGTTTTTGAGTTTCAAAAGACATCAGGGCTTCGTTTTTCGTCATAAGAGGGAGGAAATAGGCCGAGAACAGCAATTTCCTATACCGTCCTTAGTACATGTGTGATGCACTTGTGCAACACAGAAGCGCCGTGTTGCGCGCTTTACGTTACGTAAAAGCCAATCCTCCAGATCAGTCTTTTAATAAAACCAATTGAATTTGTTCGCAATTGGCTTTGGGCCATTGACGGCGTCCGAATCTGATCGCAGACTACCGGTATCAGCGCAAAAATGCGCAGCTTGCTAAATAGACGCAACGATATGGGAGCATGGGGATTATGAAGAAGACTCAATTTTTGAGTGCAACCGCTTTTATGCTGTGCATGGCCTCACCGGCCTTCGCGCAATCGGCGAGGCCAGCGGCGGACGCTGAGGCCGCAGATGATGTCGGCATTACCGATATTGTTGTGACGGCGCAGCGCCAATCAGAAAGCTTGCAGAACGTGCCAATCGCGGTTTCGGCCTTTTCGGCGGAAGCGCTTGAAAAGCAGCAGATCGAAAACGCGAGCGATCTACAGCTGACGCTCCCTAACGTGACCTTCACAAAGAGTAACTTTACCGGATCAAGCTTCACAATTCGCGGCATCGGCGATCTGTGTGTCGGCGTTTCCTGTGACTCTGCTACGGCCATTCACGTCAACGGTACGCCGCTGCTCGGCACGCGCCTGTTTGAAACCGAATATTTTGATCTTGAGCGCATCGAAGTGCTGCGCGGTCCACAAGGCACCCTCTTTGGCCGGAACGCAACGTCGGGCGTGGTCAACTTCATTACCGCCAAGCCAGATCTCTCGGGCCTCCATGCTTCAGCGGACGGCGAATATGGCAATTTCAACGCGTATAAAGTGAAAGGCATGATCAACGCGCCGATTGGCGACAAGATAGGCATTCGCCTCGCTGGCTTTTACCAGAAGCGCGATGGTTATACCGAGAATTTGTTCAACAACACCAAGATCGACGGGCGTGAGATGTACGCCGTGCGCGGTTCGCTGCGGTTTCAGCCGACCGAAACAACGACGATTGATCTCATGGGCTATTATTTCCGTGAAAAAGACAATCGCATGCGCATTCAAAAGCAACTTTGCCAACGCGACCCAAGCGGTGTGCTTGGGTGCCTTCCAGGCCGGCTTGATTTCGGCGCGACGAACACGAACTCAACCTTTGTTGGTGTTTTGAGTTCACGCGAATTTTTTGCGATCAGAGGTCTGCCGACTGCGCTCGCCTTGGGAAGCCTTTACGGGCCCGATACCAACAGCACATTCGTGAACCCTGCCGACGTTCGGCAGGTGCGGACAGACCATACGCCTGAATATTTTACGAGCGAAACCCAGTATCAGGCGCGTCTTGAGCAAGAATTTGGCCCGATAAAACTGCAAGTCACCGGCCTGTATCAAAAGGCTATTGTCGATTCGCAGGAGGATTATAACCTCAACGTTGCTGATCGGGCGGTTTACGCACCCGCTCTAACGGTGCTCCAAGCTTTAGCAACCGGCGGTGGTGTTCTCGGGACCTATCTCGCGCCAGTTGCGGCCGCAATTATTCCAAATGGTCCGAACGGCGTGATTTGCGTTTCTCAAGCTGAAGAAACAGGCACAGGGTCTTTCGGCGGCCACAAGGTATGCAACGCAACCTTGCAAGAATTTGACCGATCCAATTCCTATAACACAACTTGGTCGGCTGAAGGCATTTTGAGCAGCGACTTTGACGGCAAGTTCAACTTTCTGCTCGGTGGCATCTATGTAAAGAGCAACCTGACCGAAAACAGCTATTATGTGAACGCCAACGGCATTGATTATGTCACGGGCATACTTGGATCGTTCACCGCGTTGGGAAGCGCGCTGCCACCCTCCTATCTCGGCACACCGTTCTTCCGGAACAACACCGATAGCTTCACGCTGAAATCATACGGCCTGTTCGGCGAAGGCTATTTTGAATTCAACGATAGCCTGAAGCTCACCGTTGGCATTCGCTATAACCATGACCAAAAATCGATTTCGGCGCGGTCAACACTCGCAAGTTTCCTTGTACCCTATTCGGCAACAAGCGCATTTAGCTCGCCCTATGTCGGAAGCTTTGATGCTGATCCGGGGCGAACCGGCAATCAGCTGTTCCAAGATCGCAGCGTGTCGTTTAGCAAATGGACGGGCCGCGCGGTTCTTGATTACAAGATTTCCGACGATCACCTGCTCTATGTGTCATATTCGCGCGGTTATAAGTCGGGCGGTATCAATCCACCGCTGCAACCCATTTTTGCGGTGGCCGAAGGCTTTGGTCCTGAATCGGTCGACTCCTATGAAATTGGGTCAAAGAACACCTTCCTCGATGGCACGCTTCGCCTGAATGTGACGGCTTTCTATTACACCTACAAGCAATTGCAGCTCAGCCGCATTGTCGCGCGGACTTCGGTCAACGACAATGTCGACGCCAATGTTTACGGCCTTGAAGTCGAAGCCATTGTTCGGCCAAGCCGCGCAACGCTTGTGAACATGGGCTTCAGCTATCTGCACACGAAGGTGAGCCAAGATAAGTTCCTTGGCAACCCGCGGGATCCTTCTGGTGGACGGGCAGATGCCGTTATCATCAAGGATATCACCAATGGTTCAAACTGCGCTGCGGTTTCAACCTCGGGCAGCATTGCGGGTGTCAATGGCTTTGTGAATGCGATCAACGGCAGCCTTGGCCTGCGACCAACTGCTGCATTTGCAGCTGATAGTGGGCTAGCAGCGCGGGGTGCCTTTGGTATTTGTTCAGTCCTCGCGGGGCAAGCCGCAGGCGCGGTCGGTACTGCCTTTGGCGGCATTACGGTTGAAAACGCCGGCGTGCCTGTTAACATCAAGGGCAACCAGCTTCCGCAAGCGCCGCAATTCAAATTCTCGGTTGGTTATCAATATACCGCTGAATTTGACAATGGCATGTCGCTCGTTCCTCGCCTCGATCTCACCTATACTGGCGATAGCTACGGCAGCATTTTCAACGGCCACATCAACAAGGTGCAGGGCTATGCGCAAGCCAATGCGCAGATCCAGTTGAACGGCTCGTCGGACAAATGGTACCTCCGCGGCTTCGTCCAGAACCTGTTTGATAACAGCGCAACGACGGGGCTCTATGTTA
>JBEGTP010000270.1:0-8293 GCA_041179365.1 Pseudomonadota bacterium | reverse complement strand
AATCATAATTGATAAGAGAGGCTCTGTGGCAGGTCGCGCGATCATCATATTGGATATCGGCAAAACGCATTCCAAGCTCACGCTTTGGGAGCGCTCGGGCGTGCTCCTTGAGCGCCGAGTAAGGCCCAATAAGTCTTCCGAAGGGAGGCTAGATGCGCTGGGTATCGAGGCATGGCTCTCTGAAACACTGACCGATTTTGCAAAACGCGCAAACGTCGGCGCGATCATGCCCGTTGCGCACGGCGCCACAGCAGCGCTTGTCAAAGATGGCGCGCTCGTCTGTCCGGTGATGGACTATGAGGCGGACATCCCAAACGATGTGCGCCGGGATTATCACAAACTGCGGGGCGCATTTTCTGAAACAGGGTCTCCAGCCCTTGCGGCGGGGCTCAATTTGGGCGCGCAACTCTTTGCACAAAAGCACCTGTTGTCGGGCAGTGTTGTATTGCTCTGGCCGCAATACTGGTCTTGGCTGCTCTCTGGCGTCGCCGCGTCGGAAGTGACAAGTCTTGGGTGCCACACTGATTTGTGGAACCCTAACGCAGGACGGTTTTCAACCCTTGCGGGGCGGATCGGCGCGACGTTTCCGCCGCTGCGCCGAGCGAGCGAGAGCCTCGGCCCGATTACAGCGGAATGGGCTGCGCGCACAGGACTTCCCGCCGATACGCAAATCCATTGTGGGCTTCATGATAGCAACGCCGCCCTTCTTTCGGCGCGCGGTTTTGCCGAAATTGCCAAAGGCGAAGCGACCGTGCTTTCGACTGGCACATGGTTTGTCGCGATGCGCACACCTGACAGAGCCCTCGAGGCGCCTGCCTTGTCTGAAGCGCGCGATTGTCTCATCAATGTTGATGCGTTCGGCATGGCGATACCCTCCGCGCGCTTTATGGCGGGCCGCGAAATTGAGATGCTCTTGGAAGGTGCGGCCTCAATCGATGATGTGGCGGATCAACCCGCGCTTCTCGCGGCGGCAGCCTCGGTGGTCGCAGCAAGCGTGATGATTCTTCCCAGCTTTGTTACCGGCTGCGGCCCTTTTCCGCAGCGGCGCGGCGGCTGGAGGCTAGAACCTGACGATGTAACGGCCCGACGCGCCGCGATTGCCCTTTACGCCGCGCTCATGGCCGATACGTCGCTTGACCTCATCGGCGCGAGAGCGTTCATTTTAATTGAGGGGCGCTTCGCAAATGCGCAAGTCTTCGTGCGCGCGCTTGCGCGGCTTCGGCCTGATACAATGATCTACACAGCAAGCGCTGAAAATGACGTTTCGTTCGGAGCGCTTCGCTTGTTAGAGCCGTCGCTCCGGCCCACAGTCGCCCTCAAGCGCGTCGCGCCGCTGGACGTTGATCTTACCGCATACAAAGCCAAATGGCATGAATTGATAGAGGGGAATGCAGCATGACAACCACGACTGACCAGCCAGACTCTTGGCGCGATACGATTTTGGCGGGCTTGGCCAATTATATTGATGCCGGCAGCATCGTGGCGGGCGGCGCTGCGCTCGCCATGTGGCAGACCGATTATAACCTGTCGAATGACTCGGTCGGCGTGATTGGAGCCTTTGGGCCCAATGCCATTGGTGCTGGGATTGGGGCGCTCATCGGTGGCTGGCTGTGTGACCGTGTTGGGCGCAAGAAAATTTATCAATGGGATATGTTGGTCTATGCTGCTGGCATGGCGCTGCTAGTTTTTGCCAGTGCCGCGTGGATGGTGATTTTGGGCTTTGGCATTGTGGGCCTCGCCGTCGGCGCAGATATCCCCGCCAGCTGGTCTCTGATCGCTGAACAGGCCCCCGACAAGAGTCGCGGCAAACACAGCGGTGTTGCGCAGGTGCTTTGGTATTTGGGGCCGGTCGTTGTTCTGCTCATGAGTTTGGCGCTGACCAGTTTAGGCGATTTGGGACCGCGCATTGTCTTTGCCCATTTGCTGGTCATCGCGCTTGGCTTGACGTTCCTGCGCTCCAAAATGAAGGAGTCTGTGCGGTGGGAGGAAGCGCAAAAGTCCGCTGCAAAGCGCCCGCCCGTTTCATCGCTTTTTAAAGGCAAATATCTCACCTCGATTTTGGGCCTTGTCGGCATGTATGGCTTTTGGAACCTATGGGCCGGAACCAACGGTTTCTTTTTCCCCTATATCTTGAAGACGATGGGAGCGGCGAGTCAGAGCGAGGCCGTCGCCATTCAGGCACTTAGCTTCGCTATTGGCATGGCGAGCATCTATTTTGTCTTCATGCGGCTGTCAGACAAGGTGAACCAACGGACGTTATTCCTTTGGTCTGCGATCATTCAAATCATTGGCATGGCATTGCTGATCGTGTTCCCTCTGACCATTCCCATTGCTTTGCTCTATGTGTTCCTGCTGCAATTTGGCGGCGGCTTTGGCGCGCAAAGCTTTTTCCAATTGTGGAGTTCAGAACAATTCCCGACGATGCTCCGCAGCACTGCGCAAGGCGTGTGCTTTGCCATCGTCCGCATTGGTCTTGGCATTTTTAGCTTCTTCGTGCCCATGTTGAATGCGCAAGGTTTTGACAAGCTGGCGATGATCCTGACGGGCTTTCTGATCATCAGCGGCATCATCGGCTACCTTTGGGCCCCGCGCAACGAAGGAAAATCACTCGAACAACTAGAAGTGGAGCGTGCATCATGATTGACCGTCGAACTCTCATCGCAGCGGGGTCGGCGCTCGCCGCTGCACCTGCTTTTGCCAAAGCAAAGCGTGTTTCGAACCCAAATTTTCCCAAAGACTTTCTTTGGGGCACCGCAACCGCCGGACATCAAGTTGAAGGCAATAATTACAACAGCGATTGTTGGGTGATGGAAAATGTGAAGCCAACCGTCTTTGCGGAGCCTTCGCGCGACGCTGATAATAGCTTTTTTCTGTGGTCCACAGATATGGATTTGGTAAAAGGTCTTGGGCTCAACACCTATCGATTTAGCCTTGAGTGGGCGCGTATCGAGCCTGAGGAGGGGCTGTTTTCCGTCGCGATGCTCGATCATTATAAGGCGATGATCGAAGGATGTGCGGCGCGCGGGCTTTCGCCGATGGTGACCTTCAACCATTATACCACGCCGCGCTGGTTTGCCGCCGCAGGGGGCTGGACCAATCCTCACGCCCCGCTGCAATTCGCGCGGTTTTGCGATAAGGCGATGCGCCATTTAGGGGAGAAAATTGGCACGGCGACAACACTGAATGAGCCCAACATCATGAACATTCTGGCCGTTGTTTTACCGCCTCAAGTGTTTGTCGCTCAGCGCGCGATGCTCGAGGCCGCGGCCAAAGCTGTCGGCGCGGATAAGTTCGTCGGCGGCAACGCAGTCAATCCGGAAGATATTGCCGTAACCACGCTTAATCTGATCGCTGCACACAAGGCGTCTCGGGCGGCGATCAAGGCGATACGCCCGGATTTGCCAGTTGGCGTGAGCCTTGCAATGTTTGACGATCAGGCCGCCGGAAAAAATAGTATCCGCGACGCGATGCGCGCGAAGCTCTATCAACCTTGGCTCGAAGCTGTGCACGGTGATGACTTTCTTGGGGTTCAGAACTATGAGCGCCAAGTGTGGGGTGACAAGGGCAAATTACCGCCGCCTACCGGCACCGATGTCAACTATTCCGGATCCGAAGTTTACGCGCCGTCGCTTGCGGGTTCGGTTCGCTATGCGCATGCCGCCACGGGGCTGCCCATTATCGTGACCGAGCACGGCGTTGGGACGAGCGATGATGCGGTGCGCGCTCGCCTGATCCCTGCAGCGCTAACCGAACTCAAGAAGGCGATGGACGACGGCGTGCCGGTGCTCGGCTATATTCACTGGTCCTTGGTCGATAATTTTGAGTGGATTTTCGGTTACCGCGTGAAATTTGGGCTTCACAGTGTCGATCCAGTCTCCTTCGCGCGAACAGCCAAGCCAAGTGCGCAAGCTTATGCAGCAATTGCCCGCCGCAATGCGGTTCAGGCGTGATTTTTGTTTGACATTTGCAATAATTGCGCAACAATGCGAGATATTGATTGAAAATGATTGAAGAGACAAAATCGTTCTTCAGCAGGAGGGGAAAACCATGAAAAAATCACTCTTATACGCCACGACACTGTTAGCCGCTGGGCTCGTTACCTGTGGGCCTGCCTTTGCGCAGTCAGCCGAGGAAGTGAAAGACGATAAAGAAATCATCGTCACCGGTGTGTTTAATGCTAAGAATATTGAAGATGCCCCAATCGCGATCACAGCGGTAACGGCTGAAGAGTTGGCGCAGCAAATTCCTAACAGCGCCGCCGATCTTCTGAAAAATGTCCCCGGCGTTTTTGTAAACTCCAGCCTTGGAGAAATTCGCAATGTCGTTTTCTCGCGCGGTGTGTCGGCCAACTCGCTCGATGGCGCGGGCGGCTATTTTTATGTTTCGCTGCAAGAGGATGGCTTGCCCGTCGAGGCTCTGACAGCCGGCAATTTCGGCCCCGATTATTTTGCACGACCCGATGTGATGCTGAACCGGCTTGAGGCGCTGCGCGGTGGCACGTCAACCGTAACGGGCTCGAATGCACCCGGCGGGATTTTCAACTATATTTCGCGGACCGGAAAATCGAACCCTGGCTTTGAAGTCCAAGCAAAATTTGGCCTCGAAGGCGACGGGCGTGAGCCGTATTACCGCGCCGATGCCTATGCCGGTGGTCGTCTTGGTGATAGCAATCTCTATTACGCTGTTGGCGGTTTCTATCGTAAAAGTAACGGCGCGCGTGATCCCGGCTATGCGCTTAACAAGGGCGGACAAATTCGGGGTAACTTGCTTTGGGATTACGGCGAGGGCAGCCTGCGCCTTGATGTCAAATATCTCGATGATCACAATGGCTGGTTTGAATTCATCCCGACCACAAATTTTGGTGATCCGAAATTTGCGCCCGGTTTTGATAATTTTACGTCCGTCTTACCGCCGGCTTCGGGGCGGCATAATTACACGGAATTCGATCAGACGAGCGCGTCTTACGATCCGACCAAGCTTATCCATTCGCAAAGCTTTACTGTCGGCGAAACTTGGGAACATGATTTCTCGGATAGCGTCCATGTGCAAAACAAGATCCGCTACAGCAACAACCGAACCGACTGGAACACGGGCGCAGTTATCTTCCCGCTTCAAATTGACGATTTCTTCGTTCACATTTTGACCGGCACTTTTGGTATCCCCGGAACCATTACGTACCGGAATGCCGCTGATAATAGCATTGCAGCGCAAGTCGTTTCGTTCAGCGGCTTTGACCATAGTGTGACAGTCAACAACCTTCCCAATCAGGGCGTTTTGGCCAAGGGTGTCCTTTCGCAGGTGGCATTCCATCAACGCTATAAAACGACTGATTTACAGAATCAGCTGACCGTTGGCATTGATTTGGGTAGCCACAAACTCGCCTTGGGCGGTTATTATGATCATACCCGGCTAGATCAGCGCGGTCTTGGTGGCGGTATTGGCCTGTCCATACTCTCGTCCCAACCCACGATGTTGACGGCATCGATCGCCGTTGCTGGCGGCGGGCCCACGCTTCAAATCACAGACCCAACTGGCTTTGGCAATCACAGCAATGGATTTGGTACAGCCGATGGCTATGGCGGAACGCAGAACCAATTCTCGTTTTTCGGCGGTGACTCTTGGGAAGTGAGTGATGCGTTGTCGATTGACGTTGGTGTCCGCTATGAAAATCTGAAATTCGATGTTTATAATCTGACGACGGGTGCCTCAATCGCTTATGGTGCCGGCGGCGGCGGTGCAGACGGAAACCCGCTCACGCTTTATGACAACCAGATCAATCCTGTCGTAGGGACAACGCGGACAAAACGAAATTTCAGTTTCTTTAACTATACCGGCGCGGTCAATTACAAATTCAGCGATACATTTCAAGGCTATATCCGCTACACGAAGGGCCGGAAGGCACCTGATTTTGACATTGTCCGTAACATCGATGAGCCGAATGAAATCGCGACGATTTTCCCCAAGGCTCAGACCATTGAGCAAATGGAAATTGGCTTGAAATACCATAGTGGCGGTGTGCGGATCGGGCTTTATCCATTCTACTCTAAGCTTTCAAATGTAGCTGATCAGCAGATTACGATCGACGGCTCTGGTACTGCGTATTCGCCAGCGCCGCAATTTGGCCAAATCGTCACTTACGGCGTGGAGTTTAACGGCGATGCAGACTTGGGAGACAAGCTCAATATCCGCACAGCGATTACGATCCAAAATCCCAAGGCCTCAAAGTTCGCATCTTGGAACTTTAATACTCCGATCCGAACTGACGATGTGCTCGTTCAAACACCAAAGGGTGATGCCGACAATAATCCAAAGTTCATGTCGCGCACCACACTCACGTTCAAGCCAGTTGAGCCGATGCAGATTTTCATAACGCATTCCTATCTCGGAAAGCGCGCTGCAAACCGCAACAATGCTTGGTATCTTCCCGGCTTTCATACGGTTGATCTTGGCGCGTCCTATGAGTTTGGAGGCCATTTCAAATTGCAGGCCAATGTCAATAATGTGTTCAACCAATTTGGCATCATGTCTTGGGCGCGCTCAGGCGGGTTCCTCGCGTCGCTTGACCGTCAAGGTCTTACAAAGGCCGACGTCGCGGGCAATCCAGGGCAATCCTTCTCAGTCGTTCCAGCCCAGCCAAGGTCCTTTTGGATCACGGGCGTCGTGAAATTCTGATGATCGACCCCGGCGAGACGGTGTCTTGCCGGGGTCATTTCCCTTGCCCTATGTAAAGCGTAAACCAGTCGGCATGCGGAGGATGATCTATGGCTTTTCTTAAGGTGAAAACAGGATTGCAAGCGTCCCTTGCTTTGGCAGCGCTTGTTGCGGCGTCTCCTTTGCTTTCCGATGTCGTGGCCAAGCCCGTCCAACGGTCGATGGAAGACCAGTTCCGGGATCCACCCAATTCGGCGCGCCCGCGCGTCTGGTGGCATTGGATGAACGGCAACATCACTGAAGACGGGATCGCCAAAGACATGGCGTGGATGAAGCGCGTCGGCATTGGGGGGTTGCAGAATTTTGACGCTAATCTGACGACCCCGCAAATCGTGCCCAATCGTCTTGTGTACATGACGCCGGGTTGGAAACACGCGTTTAAATTTGCCGCAAATGAAGCCGAGCGCCGGGGGCTCGAACTTACCATCGCGGCCTCTCCCGGCTGGAGCGAGACCGGCGGTCCATGGGTTCCACCCGAAGATGGCCTCAAAAAGCTCGTGTGGAGCGAGACACTCGTTTCGGGCGGCGTGCCGTTCAAGGGAGTGCTTGCGAGCCCGCCGATGACGACCGGGCCTTTTCAAAATTTGGTCATGGGCAAGAGCATTGATGAGCTTATCGCAGGTGGCAATTCGCCCGAAAAAGTGCGGCCAAAATTTTATGCGGATGTTGCCGTTCTAGCGTTTCCCGCAGAGGTTTCGCCTTTGCTCAATCCAGCCAAGGTGACGCGAGCGGACGGGGCGGCAGTGAATAGCGCTGCTTTGACGGATGCCGACTTAAACAGCGCTGTCGACATCGAACCGGGGACAGCGAAGGCTCCAGCCACCATTATGTTCGACTATGGCAAGCCGCAAACACTGCGTTCGGCGAGCCTCTTTCTACCCGGAGCTTCTGCGATGTTCTTTGGGGCCACCGTAAGCCCGCTGCTTGAGGCCAGCGACGATGGCGCGAAATGGCGCAAAATTGCTGATATAGTCGCCGCCCAAGTGCCCACAACGGTTAGTTTTGCGCCGGTAACGGCGCGCTACTTCAGAGCGGTATTTGCGCCCAAGAGCGGCGGAGGGATGGACTTGGTCGCCGCAAGTGCGCCGGGTGTAGATTTCGGTGCCTTTGGTGCGGGGATGGGCGCGGCGGGAAAGCCTGTTCTGCATGTCGGCGAATTGCGTCTTTCGACCGAAAGCCGGATCGATCGCTTTGAGGCCAAGGCCGGGTATGAGCTGGAGCTGGATTATTATGCGCTGAGCGAAGGGCTTGCCGATACGCCGGGCACGGCCCCCGGCAAAGTCATCAATTTGACCGATAAGATGCGCGCGGATGGAACGCTCGATTGGACGCCGCCGAAGGGTAATTGGCGAGTGCTTCGCCTTGGTTCCTCACTGCTTGGCACCGAGAATCATCCGGCACCAAAGGAGGCTACGGGACTAGAGGTTGATAAGTTCGATGGCCAAGCTGTGCGCCGCTATATGGTCCATTATATCGGGATGTACCGAGACGCGGCTGGCGCGGATATGGTTGGCGACAAGGGCGTTCGCGCGATTCTCACGGATAGTATCGAAGTCGGTGCGGCGAATTGGACGCCCAAGAT
>JBEGTP010000269.1:0-12913 GCA_041179365.1 Pseudomonadota bacterium | reverse complement strand
TGAGCATCACCGTGGAAGACGGCGCCCTCAAAGTCAGCCGCAAGGGAAAAGATGGTTGGCTTTGGAACAAGAGCGAGGATGAGGCTGTCATCACCGTTGTCATGCCGCTGTTACACCGCGTCAGTGTCAAAGGATCTGGCGACATGACCGTCAAAGGCACAGCAAGTGATCATTTCTCCATCGCACTCGCAGGGTCTGGCGACATTGCTGTGATCGGCCTGCAAACCGCAAAAACAAGCGTCCAATTGGCAGGGTCTGGCGATGTTGTCATCGAAGGGTCAACCGATCAACTCGACGCCGGACTTGCCGGATCGGGAGACATTCGGGCTGAAAAGCTCGTGGTCCGTAATGCCAAGATTTCACTGGCCGGGTCAGGCGACGTCAACGCCCGGGTGCGCGGCGCAGCCTCAGTTTCTCTGATGGGATCGGGCGACGTCCGCATCACAGGCACTCGCAATTGCAGCACGTCAAAAGTAGGGTCGGGCAACGTGACGTGCGTTGAATGATCTACAACCTCCGACGAGAGCAACCGCGAGACCCTTAATGAACATTGGACAGCGACGGGCGAAACAAGGCATAGACACAGCATGAAATTTTTGGCTTTTTTTGCACCGCTTTTGCTCTTAACAACTGGCGGCGCATCAGCGAGTGCGCTCCAAAATCGTACTTATAGCGTCACGGACTTTGACCGTATCCGCGTGATTGGCCCCTTTATCGTTGATCTGACAACGGGAAAATCGGCAAGCGCCAAGGCAAGCGGCAGCAATCAAGCGATCGACCGCATCGAGATCAATGTCCAAGGGCGTATGCTCATCGTTCGCGCCAATAGTTCGGCTTGGGGAGGATGGCCCGGTAAAACGGCAGAAGCAGCCCATATCGCCATCACAGTGCCTATGGTGCGTGCGGCATCTGTCGAAGGGTCTGGATCACTCAACATCAACCGCCTCAGTGGCTTGCGCGTGGCGCTCGGCGTGACGGGCGCTGGCAGTTTAAACGTCGCCAAACTCGATGCGGACCAACTTGACATGACGCTCGAAGGGGGCGGCAATGCGCGTTTGGCGGGTACGGCACGCACGGCCATCGTGAGTGGTCGCGGATCGGCCTCTCTCGACGCAAAAGCATTGGTGATCAGCGATCTCAACCTTCACTGGCAAAGTGCGGGGAACGCTGATTTTTTTGTGAAACGGAGCGCCAAAGGCTCGGGCGCGGGTGCTGGCAATGTGACCATCTTGGGAAAGCCAGCTTGTGCGATAACAGCAGGCGGTGTTGGTCTTGTCACATGCGGCGCGTCAAATCAGTGAAAGCGCGGCAAGCTCGCTGATCATACCCGGCGGCAACGGATCGCCGCGCAATTCTCCCTCCGCTAAATCGGGCGGCGCATCCCCGGATTCGAGATAGCGCCAGCCTTGGTGCGCGCGACGCGGCGCAGAGCGAACCGGAATGATATGCGGCGCAAGGCAAATGTCGTGGCGGCCGTCTGGCGCATCTTCAAATCCAACGACCATAGCGCGCGCAACAAGCTGGTGCTTTATGATCCAATAGAGCGAGCCACCCCCTATGATTTCGGCTTGGCGTTTTGGAGCATAACGCGTTGAAAGGCGGATCAGGCCTCCGACTGATCGCTGCGCAACGACGTCAACGAGCATAGCGAGGCTCGTGCAGCCATAAGCAACGCGCGTCAGGTGCAGCGTCATCCCGTCAGGCCGATGGTCGTCGCAAGCCCCAAAAAGGCGAGATACCCCATCGAATCGGTGATCATTGTTACAAAGATCGAAGACGATACAGCGGGATCGACATCAAGCCGGTCCAGCGTCACGGGAACCAAAACACCGGCCAAGCCAGCAATCATGATGTTGCACAACATGGCTGCCGCGATGACGCAGCCGAGCCTGACATCACCGAGAAAGAACGAAACGCCGATCCCGATGACGGTCGCCACCGTGACACCGTTGAGCAGAGCAACGCGAATTTCGCGCACGATTGTGCGCCACGTGTTTGAGCGTGTTAGCTGGTTAGTCGCAAGGGCCCGAACCGCGATCGCCATCGTTTGTGTGCCAGCGTTGCCGCCGACGCCCGCGACCATCGGGCTCAGCGCTGCCAACAGTGCCATTTTTTCAATGCTGGCTTCAAAGGTGCTGATAATCCACGCGGCGATCAAAGCTGTCAGCAAGTTTATCAAGAGCCACCGCACACGCGCTTTATAGCTCTCAATAATCGGCTCGTTAATATCGCCATCGCCGGCGCCCGAGAGCTTGAGGATGTCCTCACTCGCTTCTTCCTGAATAATATGCACGATATCATCGACCGTGATCATGCCGACGATGCGACCGGCGGGGTCAACCACAGCTGCCGAGATGAGACCATATTTCTGGAAACGCAGCGCGACTTCTTCCTGGTCCATATCGACCGGTATCAGCGTCTGCTCGCGCGCCATTACATCGGACATCGCAACCGTGCGCGGCGTGCGCATGATCCAGCTAAGCTGGCAGGTGCCAATCGGGCGGTGCGCCGGATCGACGATGAAAACCTCCCAAAAATCCGTCGTAAGCTCTTGATTTTCGCGCAGATAGTCGATCACCTGACCAACGGACCAATGCTCAGGGACGGCGATTAACTCGCGCTGCATCAACCGCCCGGCGGACTCCTCCGGGTAGGACAAAGCTTCTTCGATGGCGGCGCGGTCATCGGGCGCGAGTTCGCGTAGAACCGCCCGTTGATCTTCTTCTTCAAGGTCTTCAATGATCGCGACCGCATCGTCGGTATCAAGCTCTGCGGCGAGGTCAGCCACTTGTCGCGCATCGAGCAGGTCAATCAGCTCTTCGCGAACATAGTCGTTCATCTCTGCGATGACATCGGCATCAACCATATCGGCCAACGCACGCGCGAGCGCCGGGCGTTGATCCGCAGGCGCGACTTCGAACAGATCGGCGACGTCTGCGGGGTGCAGCGGCTCAACCAAGGCGCGCGCGCGTGCAGCATCGCCCGCCTCTACTGCCGCTAGGACCTCGCGAACAAAGCCTGATTTAAGGTGATCGTCTTCATCGAGCTGATTTTCAACGGCGGGCGCAGGGCTTAGATCAATCTCGCTCATCTCGCCCTCCTTCATACTGCAGACTGCGACGGCGGGTTAGGCTGCAGCACGCGGCTTGGCAAGCCAAGGCTTCCAATGAGCCGCCAATTGATTAGGATAGGGCCATGCCTCAGCCCTACCGCCTTTCAGTGCTCGATCAATCGCCCATAGCGCAGGGCCAGACAGCCGCAGATGCGCTTGCCAATACCATCGCCTTGGCGCGGGCCTGCGATCAAGCAGGGTTTCACCGCTATTGGCTTGCGGAACATCACGCGTCTCCCGGCTTGGCCGGTGCAGCGCCCGAAGCACTCATCGGGCCAGTAGCGCTTGCGACGCAACACATCCGGGTCGGATCTGGCGGTATTATGTTGCCACATTACTCGCCGTTCAAAGTCGCTGAGACTTTCAAGCTCCTCGCAGCGCTCGCGCCGAACCGCATTGATCTCGGTTTGGGTCGCGCGCCAGGGACCGATGGGCGAACGTCTTTTGCTCTCCAGCGTGACCGATCTCGCCAAATGCCCGCACAAGACTTTCCCAACATGTTGGCAGAGTTGCTCGCCTATCTCGGCGATGGTTTGCCACAGGATCACCCTTTTGCCGCGCTTAAGGACACACTGCCAACGGGCGGCGGCGTGCTCGAACCTTGGCTCTTGGGTTCGTCGCTGGATAGTGCGGCATGGGCAGCTGAGCTAGGCCTCCCCTATTGCATCGCTGATTTCATCAATTCGCAGAGTTTGCCGCAAGCCGACCATTACAAGCGGCACTTCCAACCCTCTCGCTGGTTGGATGAACCCTATTTGATGATTGCGACTTGGGCGATTGTTGCCGAAGATCGGGCCGCGGCAGAGCGGCATGCCCTCCCCGCCCGTATGATGTTTGCGCATTTGATCAAGGGCGAATTAATCGCCGTCCCTTCCATCGCAACAGCCGAAGCATGGGCCGTGGGCCAAGCGCCGCCCGCGCGAAACCGGCGAACGTTGCTCGGTAATGCACACGAAGTCAGGTTGGAACTTGATGCTCTGGCTGCTGAATATGGTGCTCAAGAGATGATGCTCGTCAACATCATGCCCGATCACCAAGCCCGTATTCAGAGTTATCTGGGTATTGCCGCGGAATTTGGACTGGTCAGCACCGCGCAAGCCGCGTAGGGGGCTGGCTTCTTTACTCACTCATACAGAAAGCCCTTCCATGGCCGACACACTTACATTTTCGCTTTCCTCAGGCGGCGACGTTGTCATTCAACTCCGCCCAGATCTCGCACCCGGTCATGTGGCGCGCATCAGCGAATTGGCAAGCGCCGGCTTTTATGACGGCGTGGTGTTCCACCGCGTTATTGATGGCTTCATGGCACAAGGCGGCGATCCAACGGGTACGGGCATGGGCGGCAGTGATAAGCCAGACATCAAGGCAGAGTTTAATGCAGAACGCCATGTGCGCGGAACCTGCTCGATGGCGCGCTCGTCCAATCCAGACAGCGCCAATAGCCAGTTCTTCATCTGCTTTGACGATGCGAGCTTTCTGGATCGCCAATATACAGTGTGGGGCCAGGTGACAGCCGGAATGGACTTTGTTGACGCGCTTCCCAAAGGCGAGCCACCGGTAACGCCTGGCAAAATTGTTAAAGCAACCGTTTCATAGCGGGGGCACGGGCCCGGGCAATTTCTGCACGAGCCAATCATGGAAAAGCTTGACCGGCCGCAGCGTCATGGCGCGCGGTCGGCAAGCGAACCAGTAGCAATACGGGCTCTGAACCGTCACATCGAAGATGCGAACGAGCCGATCATCGCCGTAATTGTAAAGCAGGTTTTGATGCAAAAAGGCGATGCCCATCCCTTGGGCTGCGGCTTCGAGCATCAATTGGCCTGAATCATAATAGTCGATTGCAGCCGGTTCTAGATTTGGCAGGCCAACGGCATCCCGCCAAACGGTGAACGTATCTTCAAGGCCACGGTGCAGCAATATCGTCATCTCTGATATCTGCTCGGGCCGTGTAATCGCGTGTGGCCCCTGTGCCAATCGTCGCGCACCAATCGTATAAATATTGTCGCGGTAAATCTGGACGCTGTGCAGCGCCGGATCAATTTGATCGGCAAGCGCAATGGCGGCATCGATCCCGTCGCCCAACCGGGTCAAGGGATGGGCGGCGGTATCCAAATCAATATGCAAAGTGGGATGTCGCTCACGAAGATCGGGCATGTTGGGGATAAGCCGCTGCATTGCGAACAGCGCGGGCACGCCCAAACGGAGCCGCATGACATGCTCACCCGATGTCATCGCCTCAATCGCGTTCGATAAATCTTCGAGGACGGGCGAGACCATGCCGATCAACTCTTCGCCGTCGCTATTGAGTTTGATCGACTGGTGGCCGCGTTCAAACAGCGGGCGACCGATAAAATGCTCTAGCGACTGGATCCGCCGTGAGAGGGCGGGCGACGAAAGCGACAGCTCTTCTGCTGCGGCCTTAATTGAGCCCTGACGGGCAACATGGACGAACGCCTCAATGGCGGCGAGGGAAGGCAAGCGACGCATGAATGTAACCTAAACAATGAATGCAATAACTGCAACTACGAATGGAGTCGCTGCATTTGCGACGACTCGCGCGGGCCGCCATTAAGAACAGGCCTTTCAGGCATCCTCTCCTATATAAACTTCAAGGGTCGGTCCTCAGGGATCGACCCCTTTTTTTTGTTTCTAATCAGAGCCTTGCAGGCCGAAGGAGCAAAAAATTTCAGCAGGGGCTCGAAACGCGGAGCGTGGCACCCTATCTTCGCAGTCCAACGAAAACAGACTTGGAGTTTCCTATGGCCGATAGCCTCGCCGCGATGCAGCGTTTGCAAGTTGCCAACGCCCGCCCTGAAGATAGTGGTCACGGCATCGCCCGCTTATCTCGCAAGGCGATGGCGTCTCTCCTGATTCAACAAGGCGATGTTATTGAAATTATTGGAAAAAGAAACACCGCTGCGCGCGCTGTCTTGCCCTATGAAGAGGATGACGGCTTAGAAGTCGTGCGCCTTGATTCATTGTTACGAATCAATGCCGGTATCGGAACCGGCGAATTCGTTGAGATTCGAAAGGCCGAGTCGAAACCAGCCCAGCGCGTCGTTTTTGCCCCGGCGCAACAGAATTTGCGCTTACAAGGCTCGGGCAATGCCCTTAAACGGAGCTTTGCAGGCCGCCCGCTTTCACCCGGCGACATTGTGGCGACCGCTGGCCAACAGCAGGTCGACCGCGGAAACATGCCGCCGCAGCTTCAGCAGATGCTGGCCGCCCCCGCCTACTCGCTTCAGGAAATTCGGCTTTTGGTTGTTGAGTGCAGCCCCAAAGGGATTGTCCATATCGACGCGGATACCGAGGTTGAGCTCCGCCCCGAATATGTCGAACCCCAAGATAGTCGTCGTGCTGACGTCACCTATGATGACATTGGCGGCATGGGCGAGACGATCGACCAATTGCGCGAAATGGTTGAGCTTCCCTTGCGATATCCTGAGCTGTTCCAACGGCTTGGTGTCGACCCACCCAAGGGCGTCTTGCTACACGGGCCGCCAGGAACCGGCAAAACGCGCCTTGCGCGTGCGGTCGCGAATGAAAGTTCGGCGCAGTTCTTTCTGATCAACGGCCCAGAAATCATGGGCTCGGGGTACGGCGAGAGCGAAAAGAAGCTGCGTGAAGTCTTCGAGCAAGCGTCTAAAGCTGCGCCTTCGATCATCTTTATCGATGAGATTGATTCAATCGCACCCAAGCGCGGCAACGTAATGGGCGAGGCAGAGAAGCGCCTCGTTGCGCAGTTGTTGACCTTGATGGATGGCCTCAACCCACGCGTGAACCTTGTCGTCATCGCCGCGACCAATAGGCCAGAGGCCATCGACGAGGCGCTACGGCGACCCGGTCGGTTTGACCGCGAAATCGTCGTTGGCGTGCCGGATTTGAGAGGGCGGCGCGAAATTCTTGGGATCCATACGCGCGGCATGCCGCTGAGCGCAGAAGTCGATCTCAATGAGCTTGCGCGCTCCACCTACGGCTTTGTTGGGGCCGATATTTCCGCCCTCACGCGCGAAGCGGCGATCGACTCGGTGCGGCGGATCATGCCCAAGCTTGATCTGGAAACAAGCAGCATCCCACCTGAAGTGCTCGATACGCTTTCTGTTACCCGCGATGATTTTATGGCGGCGATCAAACGCGTACAGCCTTCTGCCATGCGCGAAGTCATGGTTCAAATGCCCGATGTGCGCTGGGAAGATATTGGCGGGCTGACCGATGCGATGTCGAAGCTCAAGGAAGGCGTTGAGCTGCCACTCAAATACCCAGAGGCGTTTCGTCGGCTTGGTATCCGCCCGGCGAAAGGCTTTTTGCTCTATGGTCCGCCGGGTACGGGCAAAACCTTGCTCGCAAAGGCGGTTGCGCGCGAAGCCGAGGCCAATTTCATATCGGTTAAATCATCTGACCTCCTTTCAAAATGGTATGGTGAAAGCGAACAGCAAATCAGCCGCCTCTTCGCGCGAGCAAGGCAAGTGGCGCCGTGTATCATTTTCATCGACGAGATGGACAGCCTCGTTCCTGCACGCGGGCAAGGTGGCGGGGGCGAGCCGCAGGTTACCGAGCGGGTCGTCAACACATTGCTGGCGGAAATGGACGGCGTAGAGGAAATGCAGGCGGTCGTTGTGATTGGCGCGACGAACCGGCCAACTTTGATCGATCCAGCGCTTATGCGGCCGGGTCGGCTCGATGAGCTCATCTATGTCACGGTTCCAGATCGGGCGGGACGCAAGCACATCTTAGGCATTCACACGAAAGACATGCCTCTCGCCAAGGACGTAGATCTTGATAGCCTTGCCCAAAGGACCGAGAAATTCACCGGCGCCGATCTTGAAGACCTTGTTCGCCGCGCGGGGCTCGCGGCCTTACGCCATTCGCTAAAATCGAAAAAGGTCAACATGGCCAATTTTGAAACCGCGCTTGGCGACACACGAGCATCGGTCACGGCGGAAATGGAAAAGGAATATGAGCGCATTCACATGGAGATCAAAACAGAGGCATTTAAGCCGGTTCCCAGCGTGGGTTTCATCGCTCCAGGGATGCTGACACCTAGAGCACCAAAGGACTGATACGCCAGATTTTTTCGCGGTTAACGGCGCGTTCGGCATTTGGCTTGAGTGGATCGCAAGAGCTCTTCGCCATAACAACGTGATGAGTGAAGCTATTTACGTCCATGATCGCGCGGTTGCCCAAGCGGCGACCGCGCTGATCGACAGCCACGGTGCGCAAGCTGCCAAAGAGGCGCACGCTCGCGCGAATTCCAGCCGTAACATTGGAAACGTGATTAACTTCTGCAAGTGGCGGCAGGTGAAGCGGCTCATCACCGAGATGGAAAACCGCAGTAGCGCGGCCACGCTGCATTAGCGCTGCATGCACTTGAGTTGAATTGGCACCGTGCGCAGGGTTTACCCTAGGCAACTGGCGGCGCAGTCTGCACGCCAAGCCTTAATGTCCGCGCCGAAAGAGCATCGTCAGTAAAAACCAAATGGTCTTCGCGTCGAGCAGCCTGAGCGCCGCGCGGGCTTCCCGAGGTGTCAGCTTTGCGACCATTGGCATCGCACCAAAAATCTTGCCTCGTATCACGAGGGTGTTGCCGTCTCGCTCAATCTTGCGGACGGTCATTAACTCCTTGTCGGACGCATCAAGGATCGTTGCGACTGCGGGCTTTTTAGGCTTCATCATAGCGCCCTCCCGCACACTTTGTCATAATCCAGCCCCATATCGTCCATCATCTGGATCGCGGTCGCCCGCCCCGCGCCGAATACGCCGCCGCCGGGGTGCATAAACGGGCCAACGAGATAAAGGCCCTCAACCCCGGGTACGCGCAGGCTCCCAAGGTCAGGCGTCGGGCGATGGCCTGAACTTTGATAAAAGAACGGCGCGCATCCGTGGGCATCGCCTTTTACAAAGCTGTTTGGGCTATCGCGCTCATGATCGAGCGGCGAACGAACGACGCGGCCGATGATATTGTCATCGCCAAGGTTCTTGAAGAATTTGCGGTATTGCGCCAGCGCCCGGTCGCTATGCGCTTCTTTCTGTTCATCCCAAGCGGCGGGACCGCCGTCATGCAAGTGATAGGGACCAAAGTTTACGCCGTAAAACACCCCTGCCCCCTCAGGCGCGCGACTTGGATCAAAGATCGCATTGTCCCCTCCTGCGATCAGCCGCGGGGACACTTCGCCACGACGAAGCTTGTCATATTCGAGCTCCATATCGCGCATTGTGTAGAAATCCATGAGCTCGGTCATCATCGCGTTGCAATCATTGCCAACCTTAAGCTGGAGCCGCTCTTTGAGCGCAAGATGCGTTAAATTGATCGAGAACGTCGATTGGGTCACCCGCTCGGCGCGCGCCAACACAGGCTCCGGCGTTTCGGCAACAAATTGGCGCAGCTTGTGTGGATGGATCGCACCAATGACGCCGTCCTTCGCCATAATCTGTTCGCCGCCGACCATTTCCAGACCCACCGCCTTGCCCGAAGAAACGATTACGCGCTTTACAGTTGCATTGCAGCGCACTTCGCCGCCGAAATGCTCCAGCGCCCGGACAAGTGATTTTGAAAGCTCGCCCGATCCGCCCTTGGGCATCGAACAGCCAAAGGTGTGGATGATGCCGGGCATCACGAATGCGCCCATGCCCGTTCCGAGCTCATCGGGCATCTGGAGGTTCTCTGTCACCATCCTCACGATGTGGAGTTTAAGCAGCTCGCTATCAAAATATTGGCTGACGATATCCACCGCAGTCCGCTGCATCAAATCGAGCAGGAAGCGGCCTTCGTCATTCTGATCCATCATCGCGACAAACGCACCCATCGGAAAGGGCGGCGCATACATGCCCGACATGAGCATCGGCAGCGCGGTCTGGCTCATCTTCACAAACTTACGGTAGGCCTCAGCATCTTTCTCTGATGTCGTCTGCGCCAATTCTGCGCAGGTCCGGTCAAGATCTTTATAGCTGCGAATGACGGTGCCATCTTCCCAGATGCTGACATGAACGAGATCAGGGTAGATATATTCGAGCCCAAATTTGGATAGCAGCCCAAGCTCATCTTCCCGCAACATCGGGTTGCCTTGAATCATGATGTGCACATTGGAATGTTCATCATGCCAATATCCCGGCGTAATCAGCTCACGCGTCGAAACGCCGCCGCCAAAATGTGGCTTACTTTCTAACACGAGCACTTTCTTGCCCGCCTTAGCCATATAGGCAGCGGCGGTTAGGCCATTATGCCCCGCACCCATAACGACGATGTCGTAATTGCTCATGCGTGTTCCTCAAAAAAACGATTAAACCCTGCGATTCCTGGCACATGGCTCGCACAGCCTCCATCGCTCACCAGAACTTGCCCTGTGATGTTGCGCGCGGCATGTGACGCCAAAAATGCCACCGCCTCCGCAATATCTTCAGGCTCGCCCAATTGATCGCGCAACGTTTCCTCTTCAACCAGCTGTCGCAGTGGCGGGGGGAAGGCTTCTAATAACGCGGGTGTGCTCGTCATGCCGGGGGCGACTGCATTGCACCGCACGCCGTGCTTACCGTGGCTCGCCGCAATCGCGCGGGTCATCTGGATGATTGCGGCTTTTGAGGAGCTATAAGCAGCTTGGATGATATGCCCTTGCAGCGCAAGATTGCTGACAGTGTTGACGATATTCCCGCGCGACTTGCGCAAATGCGGCAACGCCTCGCGGCAGGCAATCATCGTGCCGCGCACGTTTATGCGGTAGGTTCTATCCCACAGATCGGTATTCATATCCTCTACATGACCGTCATTCTGCGCGATTTCTTGCCCGAGCAGTGCGGCGTTGTTGTGGAGAATATCAATTTGTCCGAAATGCGCCACCGCGTCGGCGATCAGCGACTTAATCGATGATTGATGCTCCAAATCGAGCTTGACCGCAAGCGCACCCGGCAACGTCTGCGCAAGCGCCTGTGCCCGGTCTTCAGCAATATCGGCAATCACGACTTTGGCCCCGCGTGCGCTCATCAGCCGCGCCGTGGCTGCGCCAATCCCGCCTGCGCCCCCTGTTATGATGGCAATCTTACCGTCGAGCCTGATGGCATCAGTCATAATTATCCTCGCGACTTCGGCGGAAGTTCCACCCTATACTGCTCAACAGCTTCTTCACGCGTCAGGTCGCCGGATTTGATGGGGACCACATTGCCTTTGCCACTCAATTTCTCATCAGCGGCAAAAAGTACCAGCTTTTCAACAAACCAACGGATCGCGGCATCATTGCTATTTGAGAGGTGCCACTGCGCACCTTCACGGATTGACGGCATTGTCAGCGGCAGCTCCCGCACAACCAGACGGTGGTCAAGCGCGACGCGGCGCGCGAGACGGCGGTGCACCGTCGCGATGCGCTTTG
Organism: Pseudomonadota bacterium; assembly: GCA_041179365.1. Classification (GTDB taxonomy): domain Bacteria; phylum Pseudomonadota; class Alphaproteobacteria; order Sphingomonadales; family Sphingomonadaceae; genus Aquisediminimonas. The sequence continues at coordinate 1,444 of JBEGTP010000269.1, read as the reverse complement.
ATCCGGCCACCAAGCCCGGAATTGAGAGAAATGAGGGCGCAACAATTTCGATCCGCCGCTGCTGCTTTTGCCTGCGCATGAACCAGTCATCAAAGGCGGGGACTTGCGCCTTGCCAAAGCGAGACGTTACATGACCCGTCGCGAAATAGAGTTCCTTCGTCATCGCGCCTTGCATGGCAGCATTGTTCGCGCAGCCTATCACCACATAATCGTCTTCAAATAGAATTTGGCTCGGGTGGTCTGATGTCATCCCAAAGTCGACGGTGAGAAGAAGTTCGACGAAGCCGCGCTCAAGCGCATCCACAGGCCCTTCAACCATTGGCTGAATCTCAAAGCGCATGTTGGGGGCTTCATCAGCAATGCCTGAAAGCACTTGGCTGAGCAACACTTCGGTCATATAATCGGAGCCCATAATCCGCAGTGTCCGATCACAGGTAGCAGGATCAAAGGGCGGCTTGACCGAGATGGTCGTGCGGATTTGTTCGAGCACCGCACGAACGGGTTCAACCAACTCCTCAGCACGCGAAGTGAGGACCATCTTGCGGCCTTTTACGATCAACAGATCATCCGTAAAATACTCCCGCAGCCGACCAAGAGCACTCGACGTGGCAGACTGAGAGAGGAAAATGCGTTCAGCAGCGAGGCTGACGCTGCGCTCGGTGAGCAGCGCATCCAGCGCGACAAGCAAGTTCAGGTCTAAACGTTGAAATCGCATGGCACGCTCCTATCCCCGCTCAATGACCGCGAGGGCATTCGTGACAAGTGTAGCGATATCTCCATCATGCGCAAAGCCTGCGCGTTCCGCTGAGGGCGTCGAAAGGGGCGGCTGAGCGCCAAAGCCCGCCTCAAGTGCAGCGTCCGGCTGATACGAAACAAGGTTCACGGAAACGCCCCGCTGGCGCGCAATTTCCGCTGCAAGCGCGCCCATCGTGATCCTCTGGGCGGGCAGCGTCACAGCGCGTGTGACCGGCATGAAGGTGGCATCCATATCGAGCGCATGAAGCATATTGCGCGCGCACTGCACAACCGATTGCGCCCAAATTGTAGCCCCTTCCGATACTGGGCAGACAAAGGGTTCGCCGGCCCTGAGCGCGTGGAAGAGATCGCTCATAAAGGCCGACTTCATGCCGGAGGGCCCTTTTGGTCGCGCGAGGATTCCGGGCAATCGCACCGTGACGCCTTCAATCTCGCCCCTGTTGTGCATCATGGCAACGGCTGTTTCCATCATTGCCTTATGCCCGCCGTAGACCATCTTTGGCGCAAGCGGCGTTGCATCGTCTACGCCGCTTTCCGAAAGCGGATCGCCAAAGACGGCGATTGAACTGGCATATACTATACGCGGCCTTGTGCCCGCCGCCTTGGCCGCGTCGAGCAGGTCGTACATGGCATCGATATTAACGCGCCGCGATGCTCCAGGATCGGCCTCCGCTGCGCCACCGGGCAC
>JBEGTP010000268.1:0-14101 GCA_041179365.1 Pseudomonadota bacterium | reverse complement strand
TCGGCGTGATGGCCGTCGACAAGAAAGACACAATCACCAAATTCGTCGAGAAGCCCGCAGACCCGCCAGGCATTCCCGGCAATCCTGACATGGCTCTGGCCTCGATGGGAATATACGTTTTCGAGACCGCATTCCTGTTCGATCAGCTCCGTCGCGATGCGGCCGACCCCGCATCAAAGCGCGATTTCGGCGGCGATATCATCCCGCACATCGTCAAAAATGGCAAGGCAGTAGCGCATAGATTTGGCGACAGTTGCATCCGCGCTGCCGAACAGCTCGGCGAATATTGGCGCGATGTCGGCACGCTTGACGCCTATTTCGAAGCGAATCTCGATCTCACCGACACCGTGCCGCAACTCAACATGTATGATCGTGATTGGCCGATCTGGACCGACCAGATCGTCGCCGCCCCTGCCAAGTTTGTCCACGACGAGGATGGACGGCGCGGCGTGGCGATTTCCTCGCTGATTTCGCAGGACTGCATTGTCTCGGGCGCGGTGGCGAAGCGCAGCCTGCTGTTCACCGGGGTCAAGATGGGCAGTTTTTCGAGCGTCGACGAAGGAGTAATCCTGCCTTACTGCAACATCGGTCGCGGCGCGCGGCTCAGCCGCGTCATCATCGATTCAGGTGTTCGCATCCCCGACGGACTGGTTGTTGGCGAAGATCCGGTGCTTGATGAGCAGCGTTTTCGGCGCAGCGAAAAAGGCGTGTGCCTGATTACCCGCGATATGATCGGCAAGCTCAAGGACTGACAATGACGCTCAATGTCCTTTCGGTTGCTTCTGAAGCTGTGCCGCTGGTCAAAACCGGCGGGCTGGCTGATGTCGTTGGTGCCCTGCCCACTGCGCTCGCCCCGCACGGGGTCACATTGACGACCTTACTGCCCGGATTTCCAGCAGTGATGCAGGCGGTCAAGCGCGGTAAAATACTCCATAGCTACGACACGCTGCTCGGCGAGCCTGCGCGCCTGATCTCGGGTCGGCTGGGCCAAAGTCCGCTTATCGTGCTCGACGCGCCGGGCTTTTTTGCGCGCGAGGGCAACCCCTATGGTGATCCGAGCGGGATCGACTGGGCTGACAATTGGCGACGCTTTGCGGCGCTTGGGAGGGCTGCAGCAGACCTTACTGGAGGGCTGGTCAAGGCGCGAACTTTCGACTTAGTTCACGCGCATGATTGGCAGGCGGCAATGGCGCTCGCCTATTTGCGCTTTGCGCCGCTCAAGGGCAGCGCGCCGGTTCCAGGGGTGATGACGGTCCACAATATGGCCTTCCAAGGCCATTTCGGTCGAGAGGTGTTTAAGGAGCTTGGTCTACCCAGATCGGCATGGTCAATTACGGGGGTCGAGTATCACAAGGGCGTTGGATTCCTAAAAGCCGGAATGGAAGCTGCGAGCGTCATCACCACGGTCAGCCCAACCTATGCGCAAGAAATCCGGTCTGCTGCGTTTGGCATGGGGCTTGAAGGGTTGGTCGTCAATCGCGGTGACCGCGTGCGCGGCATCGTCAACGGCATCGATCCGGCCGAATGGAATCCCATGAGCGATCCGCAGCTTGCCGCAAACTTTACCGCGCGCACCCTTGCCAAACGCACTGCCAACAAGCGCGCGCTCGAAGCCGAATTTGGGCTAGAACCCGGCGATGGGCCATTGTTCATCGTGATCACCCGCCTAACATGGCAAAAAGGCATGGACGTGCTGGTTGAAGTGCTTGACCATCTCGTCGGGATTGGAGGTCGACTGGCGCTGCTTGGATCAGGTGACGCCGCGATCGTTGCTGGTCTAAAGGAAGGCGCGGCGCGGCATCCGGGGCAGATCGGCCTAAAGATTGGCTATGATGAAAGGCTGTCGCACCGGATGCAGGGAGGCGGCGATGCGATCCTCGTGCCGAGCCGTTTCGAGCCGTGCGGCCTCACTCAGCTTTACGGCCTCGCTTATGGCTGTGTGCCAGTGGTAGCACGCACCGGCGGCCTTGCCGATACAGTCATCGACGCCAACCTTGCTGCGCGCGATGCCGGCGTTGCAACTGGAATTCAGTTTTCAGATGTAAATTATCAAACCTTTGCCGCTGCGGTCAGCCGCGCTGTGACGCTGTATCACCAACCAGAGTTGTGGAAGGCCATCCAGCGCAACGGTATGGGCGCTGATTTTTCGTGGGGACGGAGCGGCAAAGCCTATGCCGCGCTCTATCAGCAACTCGTGGATGAAAACCAATGATCAAGACAATTTTGAGCGCGCCCTTTCCGGGTCAGAAGCCCGGCACTTCGGGTCTGCGCAAAAAAGTACGGGTGTTTCAGCAGCCAAATTATGTCGAAAACTTTATTCAGTCGGCGTTTGATGCTGTGCAGGTCGCGCCAGGATCAACACTCGTCATTGGTGGAGACGGGCGGTTTCACAATCAAACTGTCATCCAGCAAGCTATCCGTATGGCGGCGGGGAATGGCTATGGCCGCGTGCTGGTGGGGCAAGACGGCATTCTCTCCACCCCAGCTGCGAGCCATATCATTCGCAAATATTGTGCCTCGGGTGGGCTGATCCTTTCGGCCAGCCACAACCCTGGCGGGCCGGACGAGGACTTTGGGATCAAATATAATGTCGCCAATGGCGGTCCCGCGCCCGAGGGAGTGACTGAAGCGATTTATGCGCGGACGCAGACTATTGATCGCTGGTTCACTGTGGATGCGCCGGACATTGATCTGGGCAAGATCGGCGTGAATACCGTCGGTGGCATGGCAGTCGAAGTGATCGACACGGTTGCCGACTATGCGGCGCTCATGGAAAGTTTGTTCGACTTTGCAGCAATCCGCACAGCTGTCGCGCGCGGCTTCACGATGGCGTTCGATGCTATGAGTGCGGTTACGGGGCCTTACGCGGTTGAAATTCTCGAACACCGCCTCGGCTTTCCTGCTGGCACAACACGAAATGGCACGCCGCTTGAAGACTTTGGTGGGCATCACCCCGATCCAAATCTCGTGCACGCAAAGCTGCTCTATGATCTCATGATGGGGCCCGACGCGCCCGATTTCGGCGCGGCCTCGGACGGTGACGGAGACCGCAACCTGATCATCGGCAAACACCGCTTCATCACGCCATCGGATTCGTTGGCAATGCTTGCTGCCAATGCCCATCTCGCGCCAGGTTATGCACGCGGCCTCAAGGGCATCGCCCGATCAATGCCGACAAGTGCAGCAGCAGACCGGGTGGCTGAGGCGATGCGCATTCCCTGCTTTGAAACACCAACGGGATGGAAGTTCTTCGGCACCCTTCTTGACGCAGGTTTAGTGACGCTCTGCGGCGAGGAAAGCGCGGGAACTGGCTCTGACCATGTTCGCGAAAAAGACGGGCTTTGGGCGGTGCTGTTGTGGCTCAACATTCTTGCAGTGCGAGGGATCAGCGTCGATGCATTGGCCCGAGAACATTGGGCGAAGTTCGGACGAAATTATTACGCGAGACATGATTATGAGGCGGTTGAGGCTGGACGCGCCGATGGAATGATGACAGCGTTAGTGGCTTCGCTTGCGGCGCTTCCGGGCAAGGTTTTCGGGTCACTTATCGTTGCGCAGACAGATAGCTTTACGTACACCGATCCCGTCGATCGCTCAGTCAGCGCCAACCAAGGCATTCGTATATTGTTTGAGGGTGGTTCGCGCATTGTCTTTCGACTGTCTGGCACGGGCACCGAAGGCGCGACGCTGCGGGTCTATCTCGAACGATACGAGCCTGTCGGCGGCGATCTGGATCGTGATACGCCCGCTATGCTGGCCGCGCTGATCGCGGCTGCCGAAGCTATTGCCAACATTGTTCGTCACACGGGACGAACTGCGCCCGATGTGGTGACGTGACGCAACCACTTGGGGCCATTGTTAGCGCGAACGCAACCCGATTTTCAGTGCGTGCTCCAGATGCAACGGCGCTCTGGCTCTGCCTGTTCGACGATCAAGGCGAACGGCGGATTGCAATGCAGCGCGAAGGCGAAGTCTGGGTTGCCGAAGTCACTGGCGACCTTGCCGGCGCGCGCTATGGCTACCGCGCGGAGGGCGATTGGGCACCGGCGAGCGGGCTATGGTTTGACCCTTCCAAAGTGCTAGTCGATCCCTACGCGAGCGAGCTGGATCGGCGCTATGCCTATGATCCGCGGCTGTCTGCTTACGGCGAGGATACGGCAGCGTTGGCACCCAAAGCGATTGTCCAGTCCCCTCTGCCCGTCTGTCCGCGTCATCCACCCCATTTTACACAAGGCGGATTGATCTACGAACTGAACGTGCGCAGCTTCACGATGCTCCACCCTGAGATACCATTAGAGCAGCGCGGCACCGTCGCCGCGCTCATGCATCCAGCGATCATCGCGCACTTCAAAAAACTGAATGTCGCTGCCATTGAGCTCATGCCAATCATCGCTTGGATTGATGAGCGACATCTCCCTCCGCTCGGCCTCACCAATGCTTGGGGTTACAACCCTGTTACGATGATGGCGCTCGATCCCCGTCTCTGTCCCGGCGGCGTGGCTGAGCTGCGCGATACTGTTGCGGTGCTCCACGGTGAAGGCATTGGTATTTTCCTCGATCTGGTGTTCAACCATACGGGCGAAAGTGATGTGCATGGCCCCATCGTCTCCTTGCGCGGGCTGGACAATCGCGCTTATGCCCATGACCCGGGCGGCGGGCTCATCAACGACACGGGTTGCGGCAACACGCTCAATTTTGCGTATCCGGCGGTGCGGCAATTAGCGGTTGATACGCTCCGCCACTTTGTGCGCCATGCAGGCATAGATGGGTTCCGCTTTGATCTTGCCCCCATCATGGCGCGCGGCCCCGGCTTCGATTCCCAAGCGCCAATTTTTGCGGAGATTGCGAGTGACCCGCTCCTCGCTGATCGCATTATGATTGCTGAACCTTGGGATATCGGCCCTGGTGGTTATCAGCTCGGGCGTTTCCCACCCAACTGGCTTGAATGGAATGACCGGTTCCGCGACGATGTTCGCCGCTTCTGGCGCGGCGATGGCAACATTGGCACGCTCGCAACACGGATCGCAGGATCGTCTGATATTTTCGGGAGTCACTGTCGCAGCGTCAACTTTCTCGCCGCACATGATGGCTTCACGCTGGCCGACACAATTGCCTATGCCGAGCGGCACAACCAAGCGAATGGCGAGGGCAATCGCGACGGCCATGGTGAGAATTACTCATGGAACAACGGCGCAGAAGGACCAAGCACCGATTCTGCTATCCTTGAGCGCCGTGCTGCGGATCTGCGCGCGCTTCTTGGCACATTATTCGCTTCGACGGGCACAATTATGCTTACGGCCGGAGACGAGTTTGGTCGCAGCCAGAACGGCAATAATAATGCCTATGCGCAGGATGATCAGGCGTTCTGGATTGATTGGGGAAGACGCGATCTTGCGCTTGAGAACCATGTAGCTGAATTGGCGCTGGCGCGGGAAAAAAGGGGTGTAGAGGCCAATCGGTTCTCGCAACAGGGGCATTGGCGCGGGCTAGATCACCGAGCCCTGTCCACAGCCGATTGGGAAGATCCGGCCACAGACGGCCTGATTTATACCTCGCCAAGCGGCGCGCTAGACTCCACATTAAAAATTTCTCGCTCGCAGCGAACAGTCAATTGGGGGCGTGAAACGAGTCTCGAATAAGTCTAACGGAGATCAACCTCGACTACGCCTAGGTCAGACGCAAGGGTGCCAGAGCCATTGATGCCGTTTCCCAATTCGTCGGATTGATCCGTGATTACTCTAAGTCGAACCGGCCTTGGAACAACCTCAGGGGTTCACTAACAGTCGTTATAGTCCATGCCTTTGCAAGCCTCGAAAACGGCGCGCAGTGTTATCGGTTTTTCGCCGGTAATGAACGCCACATGATGGGACAAAACCGCGTGATAGCCAGCCTGAAACGCAATGTCGGCCGTCACCATTTCTTCACTACACCACAGATGTGCGTCGGGGTGACCGTCCATGCCCTCAGCATATTTGCGCGGCACGCCCATCGCATCGAGCATCGCATAACGGTCCTCCACGCTCACAGGGGTGTATTTGATAGGGACGCCGTAAACCTCGCTCGCCATAGCGGCGATGTCACGGAAGCTGACCAGCTCTGGTCCGGTGATTTCATAGACCGCGCCATCGTGGCGCGGGGGATCGAGCAAGCATGCGACCGCCGTTCGCGCGATATCATTCTTTGAAATGGGGGCGAGTTTACCATTGCCTTCAACCTGCACCCATTCGCCGCTGCGCAACACGGGTTGTGCGGCCACCGTTGGGAAGACCTCTGCATAGCAAGCGTTGCGCATAATCGTGTAGCCCATGCCGCAGCGGCGCAGATCATCCTCGGTCACGATGTGATCCGAGGCCGATAGCGTTGGATTTTGCGGATGAATGCCCGCAGTCGAGGTATAGACGATATGCTTGATTCCTGCCCTCTTAGCCGCGTTGATGGCATTGCGATGTTCTGGCACGCGCTTGGTCACGGCCATGCTGCTGATCAGCATCAGCACATCGTTGCCTGCATAGGCGCGTTCAAGGGCGGCTGGATTGTTATAGTCGCCGGGATGGACTGTTACGCCGCGCTGTTTGAACGCGTCCAGCTTCTCTGGAGTGCGCGTGACGAGAGTGACATCCTCCGCTGGAACCTGCTCCAGCAAAAGCGTGGCGATCTTTCCGCCCAAGCTGCCCGATGCGCCGCTGATCACATATTTGGTCATTGAATGACAATCCCTCCGTCAACGCTGAGCAAGACGCCGACGAGATAACTCGCCGCATCGGAGGCGAGGAACAGCACCGTCTGCGCAACTTCCTCTGCGCTGGCGATCCGGCCAATCGGGGTGAGCGCGCTCATCGCCGCACGATCTTCCGGCGTGGCGATGGCCCCTGCCAGCATCGGCGTATCGACAAAGCCGGGGCAGATCGCGTTGACCCGGATACCGTGGCCGATTAAATCAAGCGCTGCTGCTTTGGTCAGACCGCCAACGCCGTGCTTCGATGCGACATAGGCGGCCATGCCGGGGGCTGCGACGAGGCTAGCGACGGACGCGGTGTTGATGATGGCCGTGCCGCCATGCATTTTGAGCGCGGGTACTTCGGCTTTCATGCTGTAGAACGTACCGCTCAAATTGGTGGCAATCAGCGCTTCCCAATTCTCGATGCTGAAATTCTCAAACTCTCCACCAATGGCCGACGGAATACCCGCGTTATTGAACGCGATGTGGAGCGCGCCGTAAGTCTCAACCGCATGGGCCACCATCGCCTCGCACGCCGCGAAATCGCTGACATCGGAAAAGACGCTGCTTGCCGTCCCGCCAGCGCTGCGAATGGCCTCCGTTCCTGCCGCCGCACGTTCAACATTCCGGTCCGCCATAACAACCTTCGCGCCTTCCGACGCAAAGGCCTTGGCCGCAGCCAGCCCGATGCCACTGGCAGCACCCGTAACCAGCACGACTTTGCCGTCAAAGCGGATCAAATGACGACCTCTAGCCAGTCAATGCTTGGCGGCCCGGCGATGCAGGTGTTCATCGCGGGCATGGCGTCGAGCACATAATCATAGGTCTGATGGGCTTCTTGCGTCTCCCAGCTTTCAAACTGCTGCATCAGAATATAGCGCGTATCCACATCGCGGTCACGAGTCAGGCTGTAGAAGGAATAGCTCGGATCGCGGGTGCGAACATTGTTCACATGGAACGATACCGCCGACTCAAAATCAGCTTGCTTGCCGGGCGTGATGTCAAAAGTGATCAGCATGGCTTTCATGGGTCAATATCCTACCGTAAACCGTTCGTGATGATGCTTGGGCGTGATAACCTCGTCTACGAATGCCAGCGCATAATCTTCGTTGGAAATCGAACTTGTGCCATCGGGCGCAAACAGCATGTCATCCTTGCCCGTGCGGAAGACGCCGGTGCGTTCACCCGGCCGCAGCCAAGCGGAAGGCGCAATGAACACCCAATCGAGATCAGTCACTGGCTTTAGCAAATAGTAAAGCGCGCGCGTGCCAAGGATGGCATTGCGAAAGGGATCGAACTCCTTGTCCCAATGGGTCGAATCGAGATATTCCTTGCCCTCAGGCGTCATCAGGCTTGCCGCGCCGCCGACACACGCAAGCCGGGGCACGCCAGCGGCCCGCGTCGCCGCGATGATCGCTTCATGCCCCGCAACGCTCTGCTCAAAAACATCGTCCATGTTGGCCGCGCGACCGGGATGGAAGGCGTGTATAACCACGTCATGGCCACGCAGCGCTTCCGTCAAGCCAGCAGCGTCAAAGACATCGCCCTTCACCACTGTCATCCTCTCGCGCTCAGTCATGGCTTCGGGGGTGCGGGCAATGGCAGTCACGTGGAGGCCTGGGCGGGTCAGCGCTTCTGCGAGGATTGGTGCCCCGGCAAAGCCAGTTGCACCCATCATGGCGATTTTCATTTTGCCGCCTCCTCTTTGCTTTTGGTCAGATAGGCCGCAATCCGCGCGAGCTGCGCATCGCTCACCTCGCCACGCGAAATGCGGGGCATGTTGCCAATACCTTGGCGGACGGCGGCGGTGATATAGTCGGCAGTCAAATCAGTCCGCGCTTCGAGCCGCGCCAGCTTCGGATCCATGCGCCGCGCGAGGATGACCGTGCCCATCCCCATTTGTCGGTGGCACATGCTGCATTTTTCGACGTAAAGCCGTTCATCAGCGGAATGCGAACTGCGATCCTGCATCACGCCGCGAAAGGGATTTTCGATCTTCGTATCCTGCTGGGCGATCGCGGGTATGGCAAGCAGGAGAATAATCGCAGTGGTCGCCGTCTTCGTCCAAACCCGACCCTCATTGCAAGCAAAGCGCGGCAATCCAGAGTCGCGCGCTCCCTGCTGCATTGCTTCACTGCGCTCGCAATGACGGCGGAGATACCATTTCATAACCGCTTCCCTTTGCCCCAAATCCCGCTCTTGCCCGGCGCAATAATGCCGTTCGGATCAAGCGCATCCTTGACCCGCGCGTTCAGTCGCCCAAGCGCGCCCTTATTGAAATCATAAGTGCCTGCGACCAAATCCATATAGTCGATATGCGTCCGGTATTCGCCGTAATGGTGCGCCGATGCATCGGCCACAAGAGCGCGGAACATCGTATCGACGCGGCTCATCATATCGGCATTATCTTTATCATACAGGATCTGGTTGACGTTCGTCAGGTGGCGCTCGCCCATGGCAAAGCTGGCATGATAATCCATGCCGTATCTCTGATAGAGCGCGTAAGTCCGTTTGAACTGATCCATCGCCAGATCACCTTTTGGCGGCAGCACTGGCGAATACCCCACATGTCCGCCGCGCCCGCCGTGCCAATTCGCATTCGCCAGCGGGAAGCTGACGGGAACACCTGTGACCGGGGAACCTTCGGGCGCGTCACCGCGTTTCCAACTCGCGGGTTTCTTGGATAGCAGCGGCTTTTTGTCGAACGCCTTTTCTAGAACGCGCATCGACGCATCAGTTATTTCCGCGGGGCCATAGAAGCGCACTTGCACGCTCCACCAGCCGATTTTGAACTTTTCACGGATGGCGGCGACGACCCTTTCGTCGAGTGGCCCCTTGTCCTTCGTCCATTGTTCGCGCGTCGTCATTACGGCGGCTGAGCGGAGCCAATTGCCAATCGAGGGCGACTGCTGGATCACGCCCTCGCGGCGCAGTGGCATGATCGTATCGATCGCCCAGCCCAGATCTTCGGGCTTATCAAACTCAAGATCGAGGCCCTGCACTGATTCAGGCTCCGGCATCAACCAAAGCCCAAGTTTGGTAACGATGCCGAAATTGGATTGGCAAAACAGCGTATCCCAACTTGGCCCGAAACCCGGTTTGTAAAGCTGCCAGCTCGGATTGCCCGCCATCGCTCCCATGCCCGTGCGAACGAGATCACCGTCGGGCAGCACAACCTCAAGCCCACATATGCGCGCAGCGTGATCGCCGTAGCTGGTATAGCCAACGCCCCGGTCCAACGCATTGCCAGCAACCGAACCCCAGCTATTACCTGGCACTGACAGCCACAGTGGGATTTTGCGTTCTTGCAGATAATCATAAAGATCGAAAAAGCCGACGCCGGGCTCAACGAGCACGGTGCCATTCTCAGCATCAACCTCTATTTTTTTCATCCGGCTGAGATCAAGGATCACCGATCCCCGCATCACCGGAGCGGAACCGCCATAGCCAAAATTCTTGCCACGGCTGATCGGCCACAGCGGCACTTTATACTGGTTGGCAATGCGCACCACGGCGCGGACTTCGTCTGCATTGGCGGGCGCAAGCGCGGCACCGGGCAGATGCTTATTTTCGTCGGCGGCGAAGCGATCAGAATAAGCGATGCGATCATCGTCGGTCGTCATCACCCAATCTTTGCCGATGGCAGCGGTGAAGGCGCGGAAAGCGGCGGGATTGAAACTGGTCATGTTTGGCTCTCCCGCAAGCGGACCACGCCCCAAGCGACCGGCAGCATCGCTGCGATCATCAGTGCGCATGCATAATAAGGTAAATCGGCGCTCACCGCGAACAGCCATCCGAAAAAGGGCGGGGCCACGATGCGTGCCAGCGCATTTGAAGCCATGTTCAGCCCCATCACACTGCCTTGCGCCGACGGCGGCGTGCTGCGCGAAACAAGCGCGCCTGCATTGGGGAAAGCCAGGCTATGCCCCACCATCAGCGTGGCCATGAGTATCACCGAAGCGGCGGGAAGCCGGATCAGGGGTTGCAACAGCATCGCTGCAATCAACACCATCAACCCCGCGACGATAATCCGTGCTTCTCCGAACCGCACGACCAGCGGCCCGATAAGAAAAGCCTGAACCAGCAATCCTGCCCCGCCGACCGCAAGAAAGGTCAGCCCAACTTCATGCGCGGTCCAAGAAAAATTGCGCACAGTCCACAGCCCAAACACGGCTTCCATCGATGCAAAGGCCGCAATGCCGCAAAAGGCGATGAGGAACAGGCGGGTGAGCAGCCCATCACCGCGGACGAAGCGGAACGCCTCGCCATAGCTCGGAGCAGGGCGCACGCCTGCGCCAGAGGGCCGAGTCTCGGGCAAGGCCAGCATGGCCCAGAGCGATGCTCCAGCCGCCAGCGCTGCTGCTGCAAAGATCGGCAGATGGAACCCCGCGAGCCCTTGTGATGTATCGGCCAACAACCCGCCAATCGCAGGCCCGGTCGCGAAACCCAGATTAAAGGCCGCGCCGAAATAGCCCATATTTTTGGCGCGCTCTTGCGGTGGCGTGATGTCAGCGATCACGCCCTGTACCACCCCAAAAGTTCCGCTGAAGAAACCGCTGACGATGCGGATCAACAGCGCCACAGCGAGAGTTGGCGCAAAGGCAAAGGCGACATAGCTGAGCGCGGCGCAGGCCGTCGTGACAATCAAAACAGGCTTGCGGCCAATCGTGTCAGACTTCCGCCCCCAGTAGATTTCTCCAAACACGCTGCCAAAGGAATAGGCGGCAAATAGGCAAGCGACGGCGAAGGGCGATGCCTCAAAGGCTTTTCCGTAAAAGGGCAACAGCGGCAGGATCAGGCTGAACCCCGCAATATTGAGGAACACCATCACCAGAAGCAGCGGCATTGGCCCCTTCACGCGGCATACCTTGGCTCTGGCAAGCCGGTGACGCCCAGCCCCTCAATCACAAAGGTACAGCCATCAAGCGGTGCCGCCTCTCGGCCCAGAAACGCCGGGCTGAGCGAAGTCACGTAGAGCTGATCGAGCGCCGCCCCTCCGAACATCACGCTGGCAGGGCATTTGACCGGCATGTCGATGACCCGTTCAAGCCCACCATCGGGCCGAAACTGCACCACCTTTTGCCCTTCGCAAATCGCCATCCACATGCAACCATCGGTATCAATCGTGGCGCCGTCGGGAATGCCGCCCAAGTCTTCTGTGCTGGCAAAGACACGACGGTTGCGCGCCGTGCCTGTGGCAATGTCATAGTCATAAGCAAACACCGTGTTGCGGATGCTGTCGCTGTGATAGAGAATGCTGTCATCGGGCGACCAGCAGGGGCCGTTAGAGAGGAAGATGTCATTGTCGATCTCGCGCAAAATGGCGTCCGCGCCCATCGCATAGAGTTTACCGCGCGCTTCCTTCATCGTGCGGTCGCTTGACCCGACAATAAAGCGCCCGCGCCGGTCAACCTTGCCGTCCGCCAGCTGGACCATTTCGTTGAGGTCCGAACTGGTCGCCAGTAGCGCACAGGAGCCGGTTTCAAAATCAAGCGTATGAACACCGTTCGTCAAAGCCACGACCGCGCCGCCACCCGCGCGCAGCGCCATCGATCCGATCACATCGGGCACATCCCAGACGCGGGTGTCGCCGCTCCCCGGGTCAAAGCGCAGCACTTTTTTGCCCAGTATATCTATGAAATAGAGCGCCTGTTCGGCCACATCCCATACGGGGCCCTCGCCAATAACACAGCGCACCGTATCGATCTGCTCAATTTTCACGGAACCTCATCCTCTTGTTTATTGATCATTGATAAGTTAATGCGAAGCCAAGAGTCAAGCAAGAGGTGCACAGTTGAAACACGGACCCGTGCGCACAGTGGGGCGGCCCAAAAAGGAAGATGCCTTCCTTGCTTCCGGCGTCATCGTCGATGCGGCTTGGGCCCTTGTTGAACGCGACGGGGTCGATGCACTCACCACGCGGACACTTGCAGCCATGCTGAACGTAAAAAGCCCAGCACTTTACTGGCATGTCCCCAGCATGACAGCCCTCCACAGCCTGATGGTCGAACGCATGTTAACCGAAAGCATCCGCAATCCGATGCCGAACGAAGCGTGGCAAGTTTGGCTGCACGATGTCGGCACGGCGCAGCGGCGCAATTTCCTGTCTCACCGCGATAGCGGCAGGATCATCGCCTTGGCGCCGCCTACAGAGATCACACGGAACGAGGTTATGCCGATGCTGATGGCACCGCTGGTCGAAGCCGGATTCGCAGCAGAAGATGCGGTCGCCGCAGCAGGCGCGTTCGCCAGCTTCATTCTGGGTTGGGTGATCTATGAACAAAGTGCTGAGGCGAGCAGCTACATCGCATCACTGGTAGACGTGGCGACGGCATTTGAATTTGGGCTCACCGCCCTGATCTCTGGATTGCAACAGAGGCTGGTGAACTTATGACTTGGCGTGATCGATCCGTGGTTAACGGGAAAGGCCGACAAAATCGCACAGGCCGGAACCCCGTATTCATCATAAGCGTTGAGCGCCACCATCACCCCGCTCGCGTTCGAGACCGCAACTATGCTCCCCCGCTCATCGGCGTGATACCAGCGCTTATCGCCAAGGCCCGCGCCTTCGTACCAAACCAGCGGATCATCATCCCCCGGGCCGTGCACCGTGCGCCGCTTCAGCGCCCCCGCGCCGTCGTGCACGAGGGCTTCCTAGACGATAGATCCGATTTTTTGTGGGCGTCACCGCAGCTTTCTGATCGTCAAAGGGGTTTGGTTTGATTTTAGTCGCGCACCGAAATACCCGCCGCCTTCGAGCTTTACGCAGGGATCATGGTACCCTTTGATCACCCAAGAAGGTCCACTGCCTATAACATCGACTACTGTGACATTCGGAATATCAAATTCAAAATCTGATGCTCTCTTGCCCCCTATCATAGGCTCCAATGGGAATCGCTTACCCTTGCCTGAGCATTCGGTCAAAACGACCGAGAAGTATGTCTGATTGCGCTTTATGAAGGCCGCGTCGTTTGCCGATATCTCAACGTGGATCGAAGAATTTTCTTTTGAGGACTCAACCATCCACGCATTTTTTATGGTCGCAGTTCCGGAGCATCCGCTCAGAAACAGCACTGGGATAGCGAATGGGATGCGGTTCAACATCCGCCGCCCCCCTTTTTGGGCCTACATGTCTGCGGAGGGGGAGCATATGAATGTGACACAATGCTATCTGCCCCGGATTGCATCATCATCCTTGAAAAATCGCCGTGGTGTGCATCTATCGTGGCTTGGCTATCGGCGCCTGATGTCGCAGTTCTCCCAAGAAGGGCGCGACCTGTTCCTGCAACCACATCAGCAAAATTCGGCATACCCTTGTGAGACGCATTTACGTTCCCCCAAAACCATACTCCTGCAGGCTTTGTCCCGACACCAGCCCTCGCA
>JBEGTP010000267.1:0-4037 GCA_041179365.1 Pseudomonadota bacterium | reverse complement strand
CGGGGGTGAAAGCCGCGGGGTAGAAGTACAGCACGACTGGGCCCTTTTTGAGAGCCGCTTTCAAACTCCAATTGGCCGATTTGCCTGCCATGGCGATGGTTGTCTTGATTTCGGGAGCGGGGGCTCCGGGCGCCAATGCGGCGAGCGCGGGAACCGAGATCAAAGCTGCAACCGTTAGCGCGATACGTCGAAACATGGCAAAAATCTCCTCAACAAGCTTCTTATTGTGGCGTTATGGCACAGATCGCCCGTGTAACGCTACTGGACACTTATGCCGTACACGCTAGATTTCAGCGAAACGAGGAGAGGGGGGGGCAGGTCTGTCGCCTCACACGTGAGGGATGCGCATGTCACCCATGTTGAAGGCGATCATCGGCGCGGCTGCGACAGTTTTTCTGGCGTGGCTCATACACGGTCCGCTTGGCGGCGGCGCGCGTTTCATCGACGCGCTCGAGCAGCGCAGCAATTTTGCACTGGATAGCATTCCAGGAACGGCTGGTGTGAGCGCCCATATCAGCCGCGATGGGGCATTGCGGCGCGTCATCACGCTTTCAGGCGGGGTGCGCAATCCTGAAGAGCGCGCGCGGATAAGCCAAGCCGTGCTCGCCGCGACGCCCGACGCTTTTGACGCCCGATGGGACGCATCAGAGACGCGCGCAGTGTCCGTCGTCCCCGATACTGGAACCCCCGCGCGCGCCGAGCAAGTGCAAGCATGCCAAACGGAAGTCGACGCGGCAGTCGCAGGGCAAATGATCAATTTCATCCCCGGAAGTGCGATGCTCTCTGCGGAGTCAGGGCCGATTATTGATGCTGTCGCGGCGTCGCTTGCCGCTTGCGCGGGGACACGCGTTGAAATCTCTGGCCATGCCGATGCCACCGGAGGAACGGCGCATAATCAACGGCTTTCAGAAGAGCGTGCGAATGCCGTCGCCGCCGCGCTGGCGGAACGCGGCGTGCCCATCGGACGGCTTGTTCCGCGCGGCTATGGTGAAGTGAAGCCGCTGGCCGCCGGTGCGGCAGCTGACGCCTTGGCAAAAAACCGGCGGATCGAATTTTCGGTTTCAGCCGCTAGGGCAACGGGATCGCAAACAGGTGCGGAGGGATCAAAGTGACGGCGTTGCTTCTTGAAACGGTGTTTCTCTTGCTGCTTGGCTTTGGTTTCGGCTTGGTTATTGCATGGGCTATATGGGGCCGAACCTCGGTCGACGATGGCTGAACTGATGGAAGGTGCCGAACATGCATAGTCTGTTTCTGGCTTTGATCATTCCCATTCTCATCGCGCTGTTCATCGGTGTGGCAACGGGAAAATGGATATGGGCGCGCTCATATCCCGCCGCCCTCCGCAGCTTTAGTGAGGCTGGCGGGCATTATCATTATTACGAAGATGAATTGGCGCCTGAGGATGCCGAGGCCATAGCGCTTCCACCTGCTACTGCGCCAAGGCCGGGCAGAGCCAATGGCGCACGCGGGCAAAGCAAAAGGCCAAAGGGGCTAAAACCCCGGTCCGAAACAAAAAAGAGCGTAGTTTCAAAGTCAAAGCGAAAACCAAGCGTCAGATTGAGCGCCATTGGTTTGCCGGTGGCGAAGGGGGCGGCTGATGACTTACTCCAGATCAAAGGCATTGGACCGAAATTGAACGCAGTGCTGATCGGCCTTGGCATCAGTCGGTTTGACCAGATTGCGGCGTGGTCGGATGGTGATATTGCCAAGCTCAACCCGCATCTGGGCAAATTTTCTGGCCGTTTGGCGCGCGATCAATGGGTGCATCAGGCGTCGCTGCTTGCCGTCAACGACATTGCGGGGTTTGAGGCCCGTTACGGCACGCTGGACAGCGAGAATCGCTGACGTCATAAGGCCAGCTATGCGTTGGGCTCATCTCATATTCGTCGCCGTGGCCTTTGTGGGTGTCGGGACGGCAACGGTCTCTGCGCAAAGCGTCGATGAAGAGCGGCGGGCGCTCGAGTCCGCCAAAGCGCAATCGACCGCGGCGGAAGCACGCGCCGCCAAGCTTGAGGACCAAGCTTACGCTGCCTCCAATGAGGCTGACCGCGCGCGCTCTGAAATGGCGGCGATTGCGGCGCGCATTCAGGCGAGCGAGGCGGATATTACCGCAGGCGAGCAGCGCATCAAGATGATTGAAGACTTGCGCGATAAGCAGCGCGCGGTGCTTGCGGCCAAACAAAAGCCCATCGCGCGCCTTTTGGCGGCCCTACAGATGATGGCGCGTCGACCGCTCATGCTTTCATTTGTGCAACCCGGATCGACAAGCGACCTTGTTCATACGCGCGCAGTCCTGTCGACCGTGATACCAGAAATTCGTCGAAAAACGGAAGGCTTGCGCGCCGAAATTGCCAAGGCCCAGCTTCTCAAGGGACAGATTCTGAAAGCCAACACGCTCTTGGAAAAGAGCAAAGTCCGCCTCGCTGAGCAACGGAAATTGCTTGCAACTGAGGCTGCGCGCTTCCGGACTCAATCACAGCGCTTTGCAGCCGGGGCCATTGAAGAGCAGGATCGTGCCATGGCTCTGGGTGAAAAAGCCCGCGATATCGTGGACTTAATTGATCAACTCGGTGCCAACGCTGTCGTGCGGGATGCGCTCGCAAGTTTGCCAGGGCCCGTACTTCGCCCGGCAAGGCCTGACCGCGAGGACAGTCTTCCTGAAGATGCCATTCCCGGCCGCGCGCAATTTACGCATTACCGGATCCCTGTGGCGGGTACACTTGTTTCGGGCCTCGGCGAAGTCTCTGGCGGCGGCGTGCGGGAACGGGGCCTGACCATCCAGACACGGGCGGGGGCGCTAGTTGTCGCACCCGCAGCAGGCCGCGTCGCTTACGCTGCGACCTATCGCGGCTATGGCCATATCATTATCATCGACCACGGCGGCGGTTGGACGACACTGATCACCAATCTTTCGGTTGTTGATGTTCGGGTGGGCGATCAGTTGAGCGACGGGAGCCCGCTTGGCCGTGCGGGGACCGATCACCCGACGATCAAGGTTGAGCTGCGGCAAGGCAATACGCCGGTCGATATAACGCCGCTCCTAGGATAAAAATAACTTGCTCACTGGGTAGTTCCCTCGCGATTCAAATCGGTGTATGCGGCGTCTTCATTCTAACGACAGGCTATCCAACTCCATGTCCCATTCGATTTTCCGTGCTGCTTTGCTCACCTCGGTTTTGGCGCTTGTTCCCGCGACCACCGGCAGTTTTGCCGCGGTCGATATGTCGGTAAATCAATATATGGAGCAGTTCCTCGCGGTCTATGAGCGGGTGAAAGTCGATTATGTTGAGCCCGTTGATGATCAGCGCCTGATGAAAGGTGCGATCACCGGCATGCTCGCGAGCCTCGATCCGCATAGCTCGTTTCTCGATGAGCGCGATTTCAAGCAAATGCAGATCAATACCCGTGGCAATTACGGCGGGCTCGGTCTGCAAGTGACGATGGAAGACGGTGCGGTCAAAGTCATCTCGCCGATTGAAGACACGCCTGCTTACCGCGTTGGCCTCAAGTCAGGTGACTATATTACCCATCTAGACGGCGTGCTGCTTTACGATGTGACCCTCGACGAAGCGGTTGAAAAGATGCGCGGCGTTCCGGGTACCGATATCCGCCTCACCATTGTTCGCCCGGGCCGCGACAAGCCTTTTGATGTGACGATCAAGCGCGAAGTGATTGAGGTGAAGCCCGTCAAATGGGAAGTGAAAGACGGGATCGGTATCATCAACATCAATGGGTTCTCAGAACCCACCGGACAGATGGTGCGCGAGGCGATTGTGGCCATTGATAAATCGCTTGGCCACAAGCCAACGGGCTATATCATTGATTTGCGTTCCAATCCCGGCGGCCTGCTCGATCAGGCGATTGAAGTGTCTGACGTGTTTCTTGAAAGCGGCGAAATCGTATCAGAGCGGGGACGTCGCAAGGAAGATATTCATCGCTTTTATGCGCGGTCTGGCGATTTGACCGGCGGTTTGCCGATCATTGTTTTGGTCGATTCAGGCTCGGCTTCAGCTTCGGAAATTGTGGCAGGAGCCTTG
>JBEGTP010000266.1:0-3408 GCA_041179365.1 Pseudomonadota bacterium | reverse complement strand
GTCTCAATTGTTTGAACTACCCGGCGGCCCAATCGCCTTCGCTATCGGCGGCGAGTATCGTACTGAAACAGCAAGCTCGACATGGGATCCGATCAGCAAGGGGGACCGTACCTTCCTCAATGCGATCGCTGATTTCACGCCGCCAAAACTGACGGTCAAAGAAGCTTATGGCGAAATTCGCTTCCCGCTCTTGAAAGACCTTCCATTTGCGAAGGAATTGAGCGTTGAAGTCGCAGGGCGTGTTTCAAAGTACAATAACAGCGTCGGAACGGTCTACGCCTATAATATTCAGGGCAATTATGCACCGGTCAGCGACATTCGTTTCCGGGCGGCCTATGCAACGTCGGTTCGCGCGCCAACGCAGAGCGATCTCTTTTCTCCTCAATCTGAAAATTTTGCGTTTCTGAGTGATCCATGTGATGCAGCGAATATCGGGACCAATCCACAATTTGCGGTCAATTGTGCTGCGGCGGGTGTTCCGACGACATCCAATGCAGCCGTCGTAGCGGCCTGCGCAGGCTCATCGTTCCCAGCGGTGCTTGGCGGACCTTGGTCGAACTGCCTCGCGCGTACGTCGAGCACCGGATTTGTTTCCGGAGGGAACCCGACGCTCACACAAGAGCGCGGAAAGAGCCTTACGCTCGGCGTCCTTTTTGAGCCTAAATTTGCTCCCGGGTTCAGCTTCACCGTTGATTATTACAATATTACAGTGAAAAATCTGATTTCGGCACTCGGCGCGCAGCAAATTGTGAATCTGTGTTACAGCAGCCTCAACGGCATCAACAATGGTTATTGCTCCACGGTTAGTCGTGACCCATCAACGGGGTTATTTGTCGAACCGGCTGTAATTTCAGGCGGCATAAATTTTGCGCAGCAAAAAACACGCGGCGTCGACTTTGATCTGGCTTACAAGCATACGTTTGACAATGGCCACAAGCTCAGCATTCGCGGCATTGCAACGTACACGCTGACACTCAACAACTTCACCGACCCGTTGAACCCAACGCTTCCAAATCGCCAACGTAGTGAGCTCGGTGATCCCGTTATCGCAGCTAACCTAGATGTTAAATATGATTTCGGCGCTTGGGATGTGTCCTACTCTGCCCGCTATATTGGCAAGCAGACAATCGGCGCTTGGGAAGCACAGCACAGCTACACCGCACTTTGCACGACAGCGACAGTGGCTTCGGGCAAATGCACCGGAACAGCGGGTCAATTGGGCATCAACCTGCCCGACAACCTCGATCAGTTCCCGCAGGTTTATTATCCAGCCGTTGTCTATCATGACATTCGTGTTGGCGTCGATGTGAACAGCAAGTTCTCATTCTACGGCGGCGTCGATAATGCCCTTGATAAAAAGCCACCGCTCGGCTTGCTTGGCACAGCGGGCGGCGATCCGTTCGATAGCTTCGGTCGCTTCTTCTACTTCGGCGTCGAAGCCAAATTCTAAGCGGTATGTTGCCAGTTTAAAGAGAGGCCGTTCCTTAGGGAGCGGCCTTTTTTTGTTCGCACCGCGAATGGCGGGAATTGATCAATAATCTTTTGCTTACAGCGAATTGTGGTTCCGCTTAAAACACGCGTTTCCAAGCAATGCTCAGATTTTCAGCTTCTGAGTTGAAACCGCTGGATTTTGCCCGTTGCGGTTTTAGGAAGTTGGTGAAGGAAAGTGATCCATCGGGGATATTTATACGGCGCAAGCAGAGTTTTGACATGCGCCTTGAGTGCCCCCTCATCCCCCGCAACGCCGTCGCGTAGGACAACAAAGGCGTGGGGCTTTATCAAATCGTCACCGTCAGGTGCGCCAACAACTGCGGCTTCGAGTACATCGGGATGGCTTGAAAGGGCTTCTTCGACCTCAATGGGAGAGACATAGATACCGCCGACCTTGAGCATATCATCGCCGCGACCGGCATAAGTGAGCCAGCCTTTGGCATCGCGGCTATATTTGTCGCCGGTAACGGTCCAATCGCCTTGGAAGGTTTCGGCGGACTTGTCTGGGTTTTGCCAATATTCATATGCTGATGTCGGCCCGCAGACGAGGAGATCGCCAACTTCGCCGGAGGCGGCTTCTTGTCCTGCATCGTCAACAACGCGAACACTGTAGCCCTTGACGGGCTTTCCTGTGCATCCATAGCGCACCGTGCCGGGCTGCTGGGAGATGAAGATGTGCAGCATCTCAGTGGAGCCAAGGCCGTCGATGATGTCCGCCCCAAACTTGTTACGAAAGGCCTCACCAAGATGCGCGGGCAGCGCCTCACCTGCGGAGAGGCCAAGGCGAAGGCTAGGAAGTGCAGGCAAGTCACTCGCCAGCCAACCTGCATAAAAGGTCGGAACACCCCCGAGAATGGTGACACCGTGCGCGGCGATCAGGTCAGTAATGGCCTGCGGCGTCGCACGGTCGCGGTGGAGGACGACGGTCGCTCCTGCAGCAAAGGGAAAGGTCAGTGCATTGCCGAGGCCGTATGCGAAGAACTGCTTAGCAACGGAAAGGATCACATCGTCCTCGCGGTAACCTGCTGTGCCGATGCCATAAAGATTGGCGGTTAGGCGCAGCGAGCCATGCCGGTGCATCGCGCCTTTGGGGCGGCCTGTGGAGCCAGAAGTGTAAAGCCAGAAAGCGGTTTCATCACGGCTGGTGTCGGCAGGCTCTGCGCGCGGGGTGGCGTTCCTGAGCAGGTCTTCCAAGTCTTCGCCCGGCCCACCCTCGCTTGAGATGAAGTGGACGCCTTCAACCACCCTCCATTTGTTGGCCAGCTCGCCCGTGACGAAGACAGCCTTTGCGCCGCTGTTGTCGAGCGCCCATGCAAAATCATCTGCCGTCATCAATGTGTTGAGCGGCACCGGGATTACGCCCGCTTTGATCGCACCGAGAAACACCGTCGGGAAGTCTCGCGTGTCGAGCAGACAAAGCAGCACACGGTCACCGCGCGTAACGCCTAGGCCAGCCCATGCGCCTGCCATCCGATCAATCCGGCCCGCGAGTTCGCCATAGGTCATAGACCCGCGCACATCGATGATGGCCGTCTTGTCCGCCCGCGCCGCCAGATTGGGCGCGATGAGATCCTGCGCGGCGTTGAACCGCTCCGGTAGATCAGCAAGTATGCGTGCGGCTGTTGTGTCCGTCATCGCTGGTCCTCTCACCGTGCGAGCTTAGTTCGCCCTCACATATTCAAAATCAAAACCATTATTGTTGATCCCGCGATCCGGCGGCGCGATCCAGTTGGCGCATTTGCCAATATCGGTTACCGCCACCATCAGCGATTTGACATAGATGCGGTCGTCATCGCTGGGCAAGGCGGCCTTGATCACCTCGGGAGACGCGGCCTTGCCGTCTACATCAACACCACTGCCAACCCACAACCCGCCTAGTCGGTTGAACCGTTCTGAGGGCAGCTTGAGTTCAGCGTT
>JBEGTP010000265.1:0-4044 GCA_041179365.1 Pseudomonadota bacterium | reverse complement strand
GATCAGCTCCCATTCCGCATCCGATAAGTCCCCACGACCCATGACTGCTCCTCAAGAGAAGTCTTGAATCAGAACTCAGCGCAAATGGGAACCCCTTTTGTCAGCACGGCCTAAGCATCTGGACAGGATATGCTCTGGTTAGGAGCCAGTCCAAACTGGCGCGCGCTTTTCAGCAAATGCGCGGAGCCCTTCTTTGAGATCGTGGGAAGCACGGACTTTTTCCAGAATGGGCATCTGGTTTTTCCACGCCAATTCGTCGCTCCACCCTTCGTTCGCGCTTTGCGCAGTGATGGCTTTTGAGGCTCGCACCGCAATTGGGCCGTTGTGCGCGATCAGATCAGCAAGGGCAATGGCGCCTTCAAGTGCTGTTCCGGGTTCAACAAGCTTGTTCACAAGCCCATAATGCGCCATTTCAGCAGCAGATTTGGGCTCTGCAGTGATAATCATTTCCATCGCGATATTGTAAGGGATGCGTTTCGGCAGTCTGAAACAACCGCCGCCCATTGCCACCAATCCGCGCTTCGTTTCCGCCAACCCGAAGATTGCGCTTGTTGATGCGACGATCACGTCACAACACAGCGCCATTTCCATTCCACCCGCGAGCGCCTGCCCTTCAATGGCCGCGATCAGGGGCTTTTCCGGTGGAATGGACATGATGCCGAAGCCGCCCCGCTTGGCTGCGACCGCCATGCCACCTTTGGCGGCTTCAATTAAATCCTGTCCGGCGGAAAAAGTCGCTCCCTCGGCCACAATGATAGCGGCGCGCAAATTGGCATCGGCGTCATACGCATCGAGAATGGCTTCCATTTCATCGGCCATCGCCTTGTTAAACGCATTGCGCGCCTCGGGCCTGTTCAACGTAATGATCAAAATATGGTTGCGGGCCTCGGTTTGGATAAAGTTGCTCATGAAATCCCCCCAATGCCGCGTTGCAGCCATGGCTGCGTGGCACTTCAAACTGATTGAAGACGTTATTTGGAAAGCACGTGCACGTAACACACGGCCCCGACTCCAACCATGTGGGCAAGACCGTGCTTGGCGTTGGGCTGTTGCCGCGCCCCTGCTTCGCCGCGCAATTGGATTGTCAATTCGCCAATCTGCCCAATCCCTGTCGGGCCGATCGGGTGACCCATGGCAATCAGGCCGCCAGAAGGACTGATGGCACATTGGCCGCCGATATTCCAAGCGCCCTCTTTGAGCATGGGGATGAACCGGCCCGGCGAACATATGCCTGTTGCTTCGGCGTAAAGCAGTTCCTCCACCGTGAACGCGTCGTGCAGCTCGATCACATCCAGATCGCCTGGGGTCAATTGGGCTTCGGTTATTGCTCGGGACATCGTCGTGAAACTGAGAGCAGTATCCGGGTTCAGATCATTGCCTGCCTCTTCACTTCCGGCGGCGGAGGAGGCCACTCGGATGGCGCGGGCGGGGTCAATGCCCAGCCGCTTGATCCCAGCCTCTGAAGCGACAATCACAGCCGCCGCGCCCTCTCCCACTGGGGTGCATTGCAAGGCGGTCAACGTGCCGGAAATGCACTTGCCCCCCAAGACCTCTTCGAGCGTCCGCTCCTTCTGTCGCTGCGCGTTCGGATTCCTGGCCCCATTGGCATGATTTTTGACTGCCACCAGCGCCAGGTCTTCCGGAGAGACTCCATAGGCATGGCAATATTCATCGGTGAGGAGGGCAAAATGCGTGAAAGGCACAATCGCATCATCTGCGAGGGACGGGATGCCGGTGGGTGACCGGAATACGCCGCTCCTAGGCGGCTTGTCGACGCCCACGGCCAATGCAACATCACTGATGCCTGAAGCGACTTCAATGCAGGCATGGCGGAATGCCGCTGAACCAGATGCTGACGCGTTCTCTATATGGACAACGGGTTTGCCAAGCGCTCCAAGATGGCGCAGCATCGGGCGGCCGACAGCCATGCCGAGCAGCGCATTTGCCACGTAGGACGATTCGATCTCTTCCCATGGTATCGCAGCATCGGCAAGCGCTTGACGCACTGCGTGAAGGCCCAGGGCCACATAGCTTGTTTCGGAGGCATATTGATAGGGGTGGTAACCGACACCAACCACATAGACAGGGGACAGATCGCCAATCAACTTCGCCATGATCAGGCCTCCTTTGCTGCGGGCTTGAAACGAATGTCATGCCCCCCTTGTTCGGGACGGGTTTCCGGAACGAGTTCCGTGATCATGGATGTGCCGGGCACCAAGTCTGCGTCAGCTGTCACGGATAAGACTGCCCGCACGACTGCACCGTCCTCCGTTTGTATTGAACCGACAACATAAGGTGCAGGGAAGGCAGGATTGGCCGACATGTGGACTTGTGCCGAACAGATCAGTTTACCGCGACCGGACAATTGGATCGATTCAATCGCAATAGAGCCGCATTTTTCGCAGCCATAAGCTTGAAAGGGGAAAAAAATATGGCCGCAGCTTGCGCATTTACCGCCGATCAGGGCCGGGTGATCGGGTAGTGCGGGTGTTCCCTGCACTGAAAACAGCGCCTCTCGTTCGCTAGTCATAGCATCCTCCATTCGACGCTGAGTTTATGGCTGGAACCGTTCAAAGCCGCAAGAGATTTGTTTGCTGAATGACAAGTTATATGATGGCTGCGGGTATGCGAAATGTCTTCAGGCGCATGATTGCACATGCTTTCGAAAACTCTCGATGAACTCCTCCCCGGTTTCGATGCCGTCGAATGAAGGGTCGGCCGTTGTCAGAGAGATGATGCCCCGCAAAAAGGCGTAAACCATGGCAGCACATTTTTTTACTTGGGCATCGGGACGGATATTACCCAGTTCAATTCCTGCATGAATTTCATTCATGATGAATTCCAAGCCGTCATTGTTCAATTTTACGACAGTTTGTCGTAATTTAGGAACGACCATCGAATGGGCAACCAACAAGCACAGCGCGCGCGTCGCCACACCATGCGCACGCACATAGGAGCGGATCACAGCTTCGATTTTGGGAAGGCCGCGATCTACGGGAGGCAATTTAGCGAGAGAGTGAATGTAATTTTCAGCCGTCTTCTCAGCAACTAGACTGAGGAGGTCTTCCTTCTTTCCAAAATAATGGGCCGGAAGGCCCCGGCTGTAACCGGCATCATCAGCGACATCTGCAAGCGTAAACCCATCATACCCTTTTTCTGCTACCAATTTCACTGCGCTCCGCAGAAGCGCCGTTTCTGCCTCGTCCCGCCGCTCTAATTGAGTTTTTCTCCGGATGGGGGGTGTCAATTCTCATGTCCTTGAGGGGGGTAAAGAAGCCTAGAGTGCTGCAATACGGTAATGCAAGTGTCAAGAAAACTGGCTTTTCAGGATTTTGGGACATGCAGCACTTCACAACCGCCGCCCCCAGATCAAGCGCGACGCTTCTTAAGCTTGGGACGTTCAATTGATCCGGCGCTCTTGTCCCTGCCAATAGGTTTCGCGGATGACACGACGCAACGTTTTCCCCACAGCGCTTTTAGGAAGCTCGGAAACAAAATCGACACTGGTTGGCGCTTTGAAGCGGGCCAGCAGAGTCTGGCAATGTTCAATCAGCTCACTTTCGGACGCTTTGGCGTCTGCCTTCAGAACAACGACAGCCTTTACCGTTTCACCCCATTTCGCGTCAGGGACGCCGACAACGGCGACTTCGAAGACGCCGGAGTGCTGATACAGTGCATTCTCGACTTCAGCGGGGTAGACGTTAAACCCGCCTGAGATGATCATATCTGATTTACGGTCAACCAGGTATAGGAAGCCATCTTCATCGATCCGCCCCATGTCGCGTGTAAACAACCAGCCATCGCGAATGGTCTCGGCGGTCAGTTCCGGGGCGTTCCAATAGCCCTTCATAACCATATCGCCACGGATAATGATCTCTCCAACATCTCCGGCAGAAACCGGGTTTCCTTCATCGTCCACAATCTTTGCCTCGCATTCAAACACCGGGCGACCCGCAGACAGGAGGCGATGCGAAAGTTCAGGGTTGTCGACCGCCAGATGGTCCTCGCGGCTTAGCATGGAGATGACGGCTGTGGATTCGGTTT
>JBEGTP010000264.1:0-3326 GCA_041179365.1 Pseudomonadota bacterium | reverse complement strand
TGGAGCGCCGAAACGGGATCGTAGATCATTTTTCCGCAACCCCTCCATTCCTGCGCAAGAGGATCGATCCCATGCTTGCTTCGGAACGTATCTAGAGCCAAAAATAATCGTATGCAAGTCTATCATTCGCTTGTGTTGAATCCTGTGCTATCAAAGCCACATTGCCCGCACGAGAGGAATGACTGGTGCCGAAATTCGAGTTTGAAGTTATTGCGCGCGCGTCTAAACAGCGTTGAAATGAAGCCGCAATTCACCATCACCGCAATGCTTCTGGCAGCAGGTTCGGCCGCCCACGCGCAAGAGGATGCGCCGCCCAAGGTGCAGCTTGTCCTGTCTCCCTATGCCTGGGTTCCAACAGTCACGGGCAACACCGCGCTCGGGTCGCTATCGGTGCCCGTGCGGGTAACGCCGCGAGATTTTGCTCAAGGAATCAAGATCGGTGGGATGGGCAATATACGAATCGAACGCCCACGCGACTTCATCTTCGCCGAAGCCATCATTGCCGATTATGACAACAAGAATTTCCGTCCCTTTTTCGGCCAAGCTTTGACCTCTAAAGTCCGCTACTATGAATTCGGTGCGGGGCTCCACCGCACAGTGCAGGTCGGGTCCAATACGCGCATCAGGTTCTCTCCTTACGTGGGCATACAACGTGTCCACTTGACCAACTTCGTTACCGGCAATGTGCTAACCACGACGGCGAACGGCAGCTGGACCAATCCTGTTGCGGGTGTCGTTGTCGAAGTGCCGGTCAGCGCCAAGTTCAGTCTAACCGGCAAGCTGGATGGCGCGGGTTTCGGGATCACCGACACCGATTATCGCAGCCTTGCGTTGCTCGCGAACATCCGCATCAGCAAGCGCGTGAGCCTCAACGCCGGATATCGCTGGGCCAAAGGCCGCTTTGACAGTGACACCGGACTCGCGCTTGATTTGACGGCGGCGGGCCCTCAGATCGGCCTGCGTTATGTTGTTCCTCTAGGCAAATAACCTCAGCCGAAGCTGTCGAGCGATCCGCAATCATCCACTGCCGTGCCGATCCGCTTGACCATTTCAAGCGTTATATCGCGGGGCTGCATATCTGGAATATTGTCGGTCGGCGCCAATGTGATTGTCCACCAGGTCAGCGCAGTTATCAGTTGCTGTCGATAGTGCAGCCAGGCCTCATCAAAGCTGATTTTCGGACCGCCCTGTGCCGCCATTTCATCGAGATAGAGCCGCAACAAATCCTTCTCCCACGCGCGCCGGTTCTCGACCGTCAGTGCGGTGGAAATTGTGTAGCAGACATCGCGCGCCCAATGCCCGCGGCTGACGCACTGCCAGTCGCTGAGGCCCATTTCGCCGTTGGCAGCGATGTACCAATTCTTGAGATGGACATCGCCGTGCGTCAGAGTCAGTGGCAGGCTATTGTGCCGTTCGACTGACTGAAGCGTCCTGGGCCAGATTTCGTCAAACCGCTTATAAGTTGACGACGGGATGACATCGACGCCGTCAAGAAACCCCTTATTCGACCCCGCTTCAAGTCCGAAATCGCACGTCTTTGTGAAGAATTCAGGCCAAGTGACGATGCGTTTGATCGTCTCCGCAAGTTCCGGACGACCGTAGCCCTGGCCGTGGCAAGCGGCGAGCAGGCGCATCTGGCTTTCAGCACGGGCGCGCGTCATTTCGGTGTTATGATCGCAAAAGCTTGTCACCTCGTCCGAAATGTCATGCATCATCGTGAGCGAATTGATCGTGGCCGGGTTGAATTCCGAGAAATGTGAAACTGGTGCTTCGATATCGAGCAGCGGGCGGACATGCTTGAAAAAGGCCACCTCGCCTTCTGCGCCGCCGCTAAGACCGAGCACGATACGGTTGGCGAGATCATGGGTCGCCTTGCAAAAAAGTCTGGTCGGCAAATTTGCCCCCTGACCCACCGCATTCCAGCTAAGCCCGATCTTGCGGCGATTGGAACTGCCTGTATCAACCGGACCGAGTTCAAATCCAGTCACCGCCGCTCCTGGCGCTCCGCCACCAAGCGCATCGGTCAGCCACTCGGCGGTGATCGCTTCATAAGACAATGGCAGCTCGTTCGCCTTGGTGACCTTTTTGTCCCGGCGACCTTCTTCGGCTTCAAATGCGGCTTGGATTGCGACCATGCGTGCGTTCATTTCACTTCCCCCTCAACGCTTCTGCGGCGGCCTGGCGCCCGGCTTCACGACCTAGAATGATGGCGGGGCCGACGCTGAATCCGCCGCCTGCATAGCGCTTGCCTTGAACCACGCCCAGCACTTCTCCTGCCCCGTATAGTCCGGGGATTGGCGCGCCGTGGGTGTCAAGGATGCGCAGCTGACGGTCGGCATCGAGACCTGCCCCTGTCAGTCCGATGATCGCTGCCTTCACCTCAACCGCATAGAATGGCCCTTGCGCCACCGGAAACATCTTCTTGGTCTTTTTGAGAAAGCCTCGATCTTCGCCAGTTGCGGCGTCGGCGTTGTACTGACGCGTGGTCGCCGCCAGTGCTGCGGCGTCAATACCGCATTTGGCGGCCAGTTCGGTCAGGGCATCAGCAATGATGATGCTGCCTTCCGCGGCCTTTTTGCGCAGCGTTTCCTCTTCCCAAATCGGCGTAGTGCCCCCGGAATGATAGGGGTCGAGATAGGAACTGTCGTTCGATGCTTCGATCAAAGTGGGCTCGTCGAAAATGCACCAAGCATGTGCATTAGGCTGCTCGTTGATCAAATAGCCAACCACGGTATAGGCCGCGCATTCGGGCACAAAGCGTCGGCCTGCATCATTGACCATCATCGTCCAGGGCGGAAGAAACGCCTCAATGAACTTGCCGAAGCCTGATGTCGGCAGAGGTAATCCGGCATCATGGCCGACAATCCCAGCTCCCACATCCTCTCCCATTTTCAGCCCGTCGCCAAGGATGAATGGCAGGCCATCATGCACTGCCCAGGTCCATGGATAATGCTGACCAACTGACGGGAAGTGCTTTTTCACCATTTCTGGATTATTGCCAAAACCACCGGTGGTAATGATAGTAGCGCCAGCGCACAGATCCATCCCGCCCGCATGGACGCCAACCACCCGGCCGTCCTCGACCAGCAATCGCTCAACCCGCGTATCAAGTGCAGTTTCGATCCCAAGCGCACCCGCCGCGTTGATCAGCCGTTCGGCAATAGCATACCCCGCCCCTTCGCTCGGGTGCCCCCGCGGAACGATGTCAACACCCGAGCAAACCAGAAATTCGGACGGAAACTTGACGCCCAATTCGATCAACCATTCGATAGCCGGACCACTCTGATCGCAGATATAGCGGATGATGTCCGGCTTCAGCGCCCATT
>JBEGTP010000263.1:0-11786 GCA_041179365.1 Pseudomonadota bacterium | reverse complement strand
ACACGACCAAAGCTTGGGGCGCAACCGACGCCATATCCCCTGTCACTGCGATTAGGATCGAGCGGCGCGCATTGCGACCGGAAGATGTCGACATTGAAATTCAATATTGCGGAGTCTGCCACACTGATCTGCATCAAGTGAAGAATGATTGGGGAAGCACGCACTATCCGCTCGTACCAGGGCATGAGATTGTTGGCACGGTCCGCGCAATTGGATCCAGCGTTTCCAAATTTGCGGTGGGAGATTGCGTTGCGGTAGGCTGCCTGGTTGATAGCTGCCTTGAATGTGGCGCGTGCCATGATGATCAGGAAATGTTTTGTCACAAGGGTGCGACGGGCACCTATAATGGCAAAGACCGGCTGGATGGTTCCCCCACTTATGGCGGATATGCCGCGACAATTGTGGTGCGTGAGGAATTCGTTCTGCGCGTGCCCAAAGCACTCGATGTCACGCGCGTAGCACCTTTGCTGTGCGCAGGCATCACCAGCTACTCACCGCTCAAAAATTGGAACGTTGGCCAAGGTTCTCGTGTTGGTGTCATTGGGCTCGGCGGTTTGGGCCATATGGGCGTCAAGCTTGCCAAGGCCTTAGGCGCAGAAGTGACAGTGATAACAACCTCCGCGCTTAAGGGAGCGGATGCTAAGATGCTGGGTGCGGATCATGTGCTGCTCTCCACAGATGCCGAAGCGATGAAACTGGCAAGGCGAGGCTTTGATTTTCTACTCGATACGATACCAGTGGCGCATGATGTTTCGCCCTATCTACTATTGCTTGATCGAAACGGAACACTTTGCCTCGTCGGCGCGATAGATCAGATGCCAAGCTTTCACACAGGGCTGCTTCTGGGTGGACAAAAAGCCGTCGCCGGATCAGCAATTGGTGGCATTGCTGAAACGCAAGAAATGCTTGATTTCTGCGCTCTTAATAACATCTTGCCCGAGTGCGAGATGATCCGCATGGATGAAATCAACACCGCTTTTACGCGCCTTGAAAAGGCAGATGTAAAGTACCGCTTCGTGATCGATATGGCGACGCTTTAAAGATTTGCGCGCAATTCATGCTTGAGCACTTTACCCGAAGCGTTGCGAGGCAGAGTCTCTAAAATTGAAAGCCGCTCGGGGATTTTCTGTTTCGCAATTCCCGCGGCAATGAAGTGTTTACGGATGTCTTCGAGTGTGAGGTCGGTGCCGGAGGCCAGGATGACGCACGCCCGCACAACTTCGCCCATCCGCTCATCCGCTGCTGCGACAACGGCGGCGTCTGCAACGGCAGGGTGGCGGAGCAGTACTTCCTCGACCTCTTTGGACGAGATATTTTCGCCGCCACGGATAATGATGTCCTTCTTTCGATCGGTGATGACCAGATAGCCGTCGGCGTCGAGCCTGCCGATATCTCCGGTTCGGTACCAACCACCAGGCAGAAAAGCGTCGTCATTCAATCGTGCGTCAAGATAACCAATGAAGAGTTCGCCGCCGCGAGTCGTGATTTCACCTTCGTTGCCGGTGGGCACGTCGCAACCGTCATCATCCACAAAGCGAAGCTCAGAACCAGCGATAACGCGCCCTTCGGTGTGTAGCTGCTTATCGAGCGCATCATCCGCAGTTCCCGAAGTGACCGTAGGATGCTCACTTGATCCGTAGCAGTGATAGACCGCAAGACCTTGGGCTAAACATCGTTCGACAAGAGCGCTCGGCACAGGGGCAGCGCCGACGATGTAATTACGGAGCGAGGAAAGATCATGCCCACCCCTATCCGCCGTCTCCACGATGCCGCTCAAATGAAACGGGGTACCGGATGACGTGGTCACTTTGTGCCGGTCTATCAAATTTGCTGCGACAGCTGCGTTCCATTGATCCATCGCAACGATGGGCACCCCGTGCGCCAAAAAACGCAACAGTGAAAGTGCACCGGCGACATGCCCCGGCGGCCAAGGCGTGAGGATGGTTTCATTTTCAATGGCGGCGCGCGACATCTGTTGGGTCGACAGTTCGGCAAGGATGGTCCTGCTCGAATGCATAACACCTTTCGGGTCTGCCGTAGTGCCAGATGTGTAGAAAAGCATCGCGAGATCATCAGGATTTCGCAACACTGACGCGACGATCGCTCCGTCCGCCTCCAGCGCAGAGAATGTATTGCCGAGCCTGATATGGTGTTTAAGATGCGAGAGCGCACCACAGTCTGCGACTACAGCCGCGTAATCAACCTCGCGCCACTGATCCGGCGTGATCAGCATTTTGGCCTTGGATTGCTCGAGGATGAAGCGCAGTTCTTTGGCTCCGTAAATACTGACAATTGGTAGCATTACAGCGCCCGCCTGCTGTGTCGCAACGCACGCCACAAGCCATTCACGCCAATTGGGCAGCATAACACCCACAACATCGCCCGGCAGGATGCCCTCAGCCGAAAACCGCGTACCCACGCGCCTTCCTGCGGAAACAATTTCAGTCAAACATGCCAATGAAGGATGGGCATCTGAAACCGCAGTGAAGCGCGCGTCTGGGGATGCCGCCGCTGCGGCCATAAAGGCATCGATCAAGCGAATGGATCAACCCAACGCATCAACAACGCGCGCACTTTCACCGTCTTCCGCCCACGTGGCGTTGGCGTTCGTGAGGTGCAAACGCCAGTGTTTAACGGCTTCTTCCACATGTTCACCTTCGATCAGATCCACCAGCTTTTCGTATGACTTGAGGCCTGCTGCCAATCGCTTTCGCTGCAGCTCATGCTCAAGTGGATGACGCTTCTTATAATCCACTTGATGACGAGCAACCAAATTAAGCAAGAGTTGATTGATGAAGGTTAACGTCCGCGTACCAGTTACATCGACGAGCGTGGCATGAAATTCATTGATTGCTTCCAGAAAATCATCAGGCCGATCCGCAACGAGCAGCACGCGCAGTCGCTCAATTTCGGCGCGAAGTCTCCCAATCGAGCGACGGTCTGGTTTGGTTGCCAACCAGCGCACCACCTGCGGTTCAATCGCAAGGCGCGTCTGGTATAGATCACCTATGGTTGCGCCCATCGATTGCAAAACATAGCCGGCATAACGAGAGACGAGCTCAGTCGAGGGTTGATGCACCCGCGCACCAGTTCGCGATCCGCGGATTACGCTGATCAAACTCTCGGCTTCGAGAATACGAAACGCCTCACGAAGCGTCGGGCGCGAAATGCCAAGAGTCGTCATCAACTGGCCTTCGGGCGGCAGAAAATCGCCTTCGTTCAGCTCCCCTTTTACGATTTGCGCGCGAAAATGATCCGCCACTATTTCCGATGTTTTTGGAACACGAATGCGGGTTTTCAAATTGGCAATATCGCTCATTGTCACAGAAAAAACCTTGCTCAAGTTGATATTCAGACGGTTGATTACCGTCATTAGCATCGGCTTCTCTAAAACAGCAAGGAAGCTCATCACAGACTTCGGACCCAACCTTTATTCAGCGTCCATCGAACGGCGTCCATCTCACGACCGCAGCAACCGGCTGATAGAGCTGTACGCTTGCTGCGCGCCTCGCATGGTGCCAAAACAGGGTGTACGTGATGAAATAGGAAGACTGCAATGGCTACAATTGAACTGATCGCGGATGGCCTTGGTTTTCCCGAAGGGCCGGTGGTCATGGCCGATGGTTCGGTCATCGTCGTCGAAATCTCGGCGAGCCGCATTAGCCGCTGCTGGAAAGGAAAACGGGAAACGATTTGTGAGATCGGTGGTGGGCCAAACGGAGCCGCTCTTGGTCCGGACGGTGCGCTCTATGTGTGCAACAATGGCGGGATGGACGCCAAGACCATGTCGAGCGCGCATGGTGCGGGCGCAGAAGGCCGAATTGAGCGGCTGGATATTTCAACTGGCAAGGTGGAGCGCCTCTACGAAAGCTGCGACGAAATTTCGCTTGAAGGCCCCAATGACATCGTCTTCGATGCGGATGGCCGGATGTGGTTTACTGATCTCGGCAAAAGCTATAACGGTGTTCGCACAGCGAGTGGCTTATTCTCCGCTCTTCCCGATGGCACGGCAATAACGGCCATCGACCGACAGGCACTTTCCTATAACGGCATTGGCCTCGCACCTGATGGCAGAAAAGTCTATGTGGCAGACACCCACCAAGCGCGGCTATACAGCTATGATCACAAGGTTGAAGCGCAGCGCCCCACTTGGATCGCAACTGCACCCGGCTACGTCTCATTCGATAGCCTTGCAGTTACAGCGGTCGGGAATATCTGCATAGGAACCCTGCGCAGCGGAGGTATTACGACGGCAATGGCCGATGGTACAACAACCTTCCGCCCGTTTGATGACCGATATGTCACAAACATCGCGTTTGGAGGCGACGATATGATGGACGCCTATCTGACGCTGTCTACCACAGGCCGGCTGATCAAAACCCGCTGGGACGAACCCGGCCTGACATTGGCATTTTCGCAGTGAGATTTTGCCAGTGAATTGTTGGCAGATAACGGAAGGTCATCCGCTTAGCTGCATTTATGCAGTCATCATGGGACTCAGCCGCCCTCGCACTATCGCTTCAGCATCGGCAATAATTCTGTCAATCAAGTCTTTGCAGGTCGGCGTGTCGTGAATTAGACCCTGTACCATCCCAGCCCAGAAGATGCCCTTGGTCAAATCACCAGTCTGGAGCATATCGCGGCCAGCTTCGCCAGCGACCAAATCTTTGACAGCGGCAAACGTCGCGCCGGGTTCAGCAAGGCGGCGGACGACCTCATCGGAGACATCGCTTTTGCCAACCCGTGCTGTGTTTTTGAGGCTCCGGAAGATCAGGTTGGTACCGCGTTCATCATTGGCTATATAGGCTTGCTTCACATTATCGTGGATTTTGGCTTCCTTGGTAGCACAGAAGCGTGTGCCCATATTGATCCCGTCTGCGCCCAGTGAAAGCGCCGCAATGAGTCCGCGCCCATCGCCAAATCCACCGCTGGCCAGCATCGGGATTTTGACCTTGTCTGCCGCCGCTGGGATCAGGATCAGGCCGGGAATGTCATCTTCGCCGGGATGCCCAGCGCATTCAAAGCCGTCGATCGAGATGATGTCTACGCCGGCGCGCTCGGCCGAGAGTGCGTGGCGGACGGCAGTGCATTTATGAAGAATGGTAACGCCGTGGGGCTTCAACCGCTCCCATATTTCGCGGATCGCGGGGGTGCCAGCCGTCTCTACAATCCGCACGCCACTTTCGATGATCGCATCGGCATAAGCGTTGTAATCGGGCGAATTGATCGTAGGAAACACCGTCATATTGATGCCGATAGGCTTGTTCGTCATCGCCAGCGTACGCTCAATTTCGGCGCGAAGAGCAGCGGGTGACGGCTGGGTAAGCGCGGTGAGGATCCCCAGTCCGCCCGCATTCGAGACTGCCGAAGCAAGCTCCGCCGTGCCGACGCCTTGCATCCCGCCTTGGACGATAGGATGCTCGATGCCGAGCCGTTCGGTGATGCGTGTTTTGAAGGGCATACTTGTCTCCTATTGCAATCGCGAAAGCCGCGCCCGCCAATTGGGGACGGCCTCCAATGTCTCAAATTCAGTGGCCAGCCTATCGACCAGCGCGGCGACGGGTTCAATTGCATCGATCAGGCCGACGCTCTGCCCTGCGCTCCAGATATCGCGCCACGGCAAGACGCCTTCGGGCATATCTGTTCGCGTGTTAGGGAGACTCGCGGGATCAAGGCCGACTGAGGCAATTGAAGACCGCATCCAGTGCGCGGGAACGCCATTCATCGCAGCGGAGGCAATGATATCGTCCATACCCTCGATCGGAATCATCGCGCGGTGCCCCTCAACGACACCTGATTCAGGCGTCGCAATAAAGCGCGTGCCCATCGCCGCAATATCGCCGCCCAGCGCCAATGCCGCCGCGATGCCATGCGCATCGGCAATTCCTCCCGCGACGATCAGCAGCCCGCCAAACATGCGCCGCACCGCTGGCACAAACGCCATCGGCGTCAGAAACCCTGTATGGCCCCCTGCCCCCGCGCAGGTGAGCATCATCCCATCCACCCCCGCCGCAATCGCCTTATCCGCGTGGCGCATTGTGGTGACATCATGGACGACCCTACCGCCCCAGGCATGGACCCGTTCGACCAAGGCAGACGGATCGCCGAGACTGGAAAGCACGAGTGGCGCACGGTGGCGCTCAAGCAGATCGAGCCGCGCCTGCCACTTGGGATCACTGCCCCACCGTGCCGGGATGTTCACGATAGCTGGTGCGCCTTTAACTTCTGCAAGCGCACGCAGATAGTCGGAGAATTCATCATCGGGCGTCGCGGTGCCACCCTGCCACCCGCCAATAACCCCCGCCTTGCAACAAGCGACAGCCAGCGGCACCGACGACGCAAAGCTCATCGGCGCGCACATCAATGGCAAGCGGAGACCTTCAAACACCTACCAGCCCGCCATATCCGCTGCCCGCGCGCGGTGTGATCTTGGCGATCCCAGCCAGGCCCGGTTGAAGACGCTGCGGCGGAACCAGTAGTTCAGGCCGTATTCCCACGTATAGCCAATCCCCCCGTGTGCGGCGATGGCGGCGCGGGTGGTACGCGTGTAAACTTCACAAAGATGCGCTTTCGCCATTGCAGCGGCGCGCGGCGCATCGGGGAGGTTAGTATCGTGTGTGTAAGCGGCGTACCAGACGAGAGCCCGGGCGGGCTCCACATCCAACGCCATCTGCGCGAGCTGGTGTTTGAGGCCTTGGAATTGCCCTATGGGTTGGCCGAACTGTTCGCGCTCCTTTGCATAGGCGACTGCCTGATCAACACAGTGCTGCGCTCCGCCCAGTGCATCGGCGGCGATAAGGACGAGCGCTGCGTCGTGTATTTTTTCGACCATCGGATCGCCCGCAGGGAAGAGGATGTGCGTTGTCGCGCCCGTAAAACTGACTTGAGAAATTGGCCGGGTGCGGTCAGTGGATTTGACGGCTTCGATGCGTACGCCCTCTCCCCCTTCAACAAGGTGCAAAGCGCCGTCTCGTGTGCCCGCGAGGAAAAAGCTGGCCGCGCGCGCGCACTGCACATAGGGGCCCTCGCCCAATGCCAGCGTCGCGACGGCTTTGCCTAAACACAAATTTTCGAGGTGCGCCTTCGCGGCTTCATTCGATGACCGTGCCACCGCCGCCACACTGAGCAATTGACCGATCAATGGGCCAGCCGCTGCCGCTTCCCCTGCGCCTTCACAAACAAGCGCCGCATCAAGCAAGCCCATACCGCTTTCGGGCAGCAGGATACTCCCCAGCCCGAGAGACATCAGTGCATCCCAGCTCAGCTGATCAAAATCATCGTTGGAATCGGCGAACTTGTGCAGGCGCTCCAACGGCCAGACGCTGGCGAGCGTGCCTCGGATCGCATCTTGAATAGCGACCTGTTCAGAGGACAAGTGAAACCTCATCGTTGCACCTTCCCAGCGAATGCCGAGACCCAGACGAGCCCAATGTTCAGAGGCTTCGCACTTTGCTTTTGATAGGACGGGGTCTCGTCCTTCGCCGAAATGACGGTCGTGGTTTTCACGCTTCCACCCCTTTAGCCACATCTCTCGGCAAACCCAGACCCCGCTCTCCGATGATGTTACGCTGGATATTGCTCGCTCCGCCTGCAATGGAATTGCCGAGGCTGCCCATGATCTGGTCGAGCCATTTCTCCGGCCCGCGTTTCTTTGATTCCGGCCCTCGTAAACCGGCAGACGCTGGCTCCTGCATGAGCGCTTCACCTGCCAGATCCTGTGCAAGCAAAGCAATCTCATGCCCACACTCTGTCAGCGCGAGTTTCATCATCAGGCTGATCGGCCCCGGTTCCTCGCCTGCCGCAGCACAAGAAAAAAGCCGGAAGCTGGAATAGCGGTGTGCCATTACAAAGCCTTCGATCTTAGCGAGGCTATCGCGGATGAGAGGCTCTTCAATGCGAGCCGTCTCTCTCGCGAGTTCGACGAGCTTTTTGAATTGAGCGCCCAGTCCGTCAGCACTGCCAATGCTGGCGCGTTCATGCTTCAGTGTCGTGCGCGACACCTGCCAGCCCTGCCCCCGCTCGCCGACTTGCCACGAAACTGGCGTTTCTGCGTTGTCGAAGAAGAATTCGCAGAAGGTCGCATCCCCTTCTTCGCCCGTCATCTGGCGGATCGGCCTTCGGGTGATACCTGGCTGGTCAAGATCAATGAGAAGATAGGTGATCCCGTCATGCTTGGGCGCGTCGGGCTCGGTCCGAACAAGCATGAACATATGGGTGGCCTGCATGCCTTGGCTCGTCCAAGTTTTTTGGCCGTTGATGATCCACTTGTCGCCTACCAATTCCGCCTTAGTCCGGACACTGGCCAGATCTGAGCCGGAGGCGGGTTCGCTATAGCCCTGCCCCCAGACATACTCGCCCGACATGGTCTTGCGGATGAATAGATCCTTCTGCTCCTCCGTCCCTTTTTCAAGCAGAGTTGGCACAGTCATGTTCATGCCATTGCCTGCAATTTCCATAGGGGCGCGGGCGCGTTGAAACTCCTCGCGGATAACTTGCGCCTTAATGACGTCAACAAGCTGCTGCGAACCACCATAGTGTTGCGGGATTGATCGATAAAGAAAGCCGCGCGCGGTAGCGGCGAGGCGGAAATCCTTGATGAACAATTTGAGCTCATCCTTGCGCCGATCACCTGGCAACCAAGCGGACTGGAGAAAATCTCGAACCTCAATTCGATACGCCTCGGCCTCCGAACCATAGTTTAAGTCCATGGTAAATCTCCTTCAACACCCCGGCGACTGCCGGAACCGAGACGGGCCAGACATTTGGTGTCTTCGCCCCATTCTTGGAGAAGAGACTGGGTCCCGGGCTCCACCGGGATCACGCGTGAAATCATTTTTCGGCCCTCATCGCTTTCCAGATTGCAGCGCTCGCCTGGGTACTCAATCCCATGTTGAGCGCTTCCTGGTCGAACTGCGCTTCAAACGCCCAATCTTCGGCGTTGTTGAGATTCGCCTTCATGTAGCGATACCCCGTGCGTGGTCCGTCAGCGAGTTTGTGCGCGATTTTGAGTGTTTCGTCGCGCAGTGCATCATCATCGAAAAGCTTGGTATATAGGCCCTTGGCAAAGGCCTGTTCTCCCGTCAGTTTTTCAGAAAGCAGAAACAGTTCGCGGGCAACTCCGGTACCGACAATCTTGGTCCAGAACCAGCTCGACCCAAAATCTCCACCCGCGCCGATCCGGTCAAACGCCGACAAGAAGGTCGCGCTCTTTCCCGCAAAGCGTAGATCGCAGGCACCCGCTATGCCGATCCCTGCACCCGCAACCGGGCCGTTGATCATCGCAATCGTAGGCTTGGGCATTTCGTGGAGCAGTCGCGACGTTTCCATATAGCCGCGCAGGCGCGCAGTGCTCTGTTCTGTGCGCCCGCCCAAGGCATTGTTGACCACCGGAGACGGAGCTCCCCGCCCGCTTTCAAGATCGCCACCCGAACAAAAGCCCCGCCCCGCGCCGGTGATGACGACACATCCGACCGAAGGGTCGCATGCCGCATCAGCCGCTGCATCGGCGAGCGGCTCCATGATCTCACCATTCAGCGCGTTCAGCCGGTCAGGCCGGTTCATCGTAATGATGCGGACGCCGGCGTTATTTTCGATGAGAATGGTTGATTCGCTCACTTCCCGCCCAACTCCCAGTGTCGCGCCATCATCTGCGCGGCCTTTTGCGCCAGATCGACAGGTACCTGCGGATACATTGCCATTCCATCCTTCGATGGCAAGGCAATCGTCGCCGTGCCGCGCACACTTTCTTCGCCGCGCTGGTTCTCAAATTTCACGGCGACATCAACCAGATTTTGCCCGTCTTCAATGCGCTTGGCGAGCACCTGCCCCGTCACCATTTGCACATCGCCCATGTAGTTGAATTTTCGAATTTCATCATGGACGTGCGTGATGATCGCATCGTCGCCTGCCCAGTCGCTCAGATATTGACAGAGGTAATTCTCACGCATCACGCCGTAATCATATGCCATTGGATTACCGATTGCCTGCGCCCATTTCGGATCCCAATGGAGCCGTTGCGCAACGTCCGGAATTCCCTGTTCATTCTTAACGTAAAAGGGCGCAATTCGTTTGCGATTTTTATGCGCAAGCCGCCCGACTGTCGGCGCATACGGAACGAAGCCATAGCCACCGGCGTGAAAACAGATGACGTCGGTCACAGTGAGCGGCCCCTTTGCCTGCGTGCCGAGACTGTCGCCGACTTCGACATCTTCAATATAGCGTTTGGTCGATCCCTGAACCGTTTCCGCAGCGTAGACTGATTCAATCTTGGCAAAGTCCTCGTCGCCATAGGTGGCGGGTTCAATCGCTAGATTTTTGCCCTTCTTCGCCGCCGTTTTCCGCTCTGTCATCACACGGAGTATCCGGTAAACCGCGACCACTTCGCCGCGTTGGTTGACCTTCACATCGCGGCGCACAGAAATCACAGATTTGCCTGCGAAATCGGAGGCTTTAACTTCGCAGGTTTCATCACCGTTGAAGCTGTAAATCGTATCGCCGGGAAAAACAGGCCGATAGAAATTCCACTCTGACCCGGAAACGAAAACATGAATACCGCGAAAAAGCGATTTGCGAAGCGCCTTTATTTCATCGGGTACCGGATCACCCAACATTGGCTTGTTGATCTGCGCAACCATCATCGCAGGCGCAATCATGCTGCCCCAGCGCGTGCCCCTCGCATAGTCTGGGTCGCAGAAAAGCGGGTTATCGTCACCACAACCGTGCGCAAAATTGCGGATATTATCCTCGGTCGCAGATTGGATATATTCGCGTGTCTTTGCCGCCTGATCAAAGCCCAGAAGCGCCCGCTGCCGCGCAATATCGTGATCTGTGATCTCGTA
Organism: Pseudomonadota bacterium; assembly: GCA_041179365.1. Taxonomy (GTDB): domain Bacteria; phylum Pseudomonadota; class Alphaproteobacteria; order Sphingomonadales; family Sphingomonadaceae; genus Aquisediminimonas. Next base: position 948 of record JBEGTP010000263.1, on the reverse strand, counting down.
ATCAACCGCTTTTTGCCACTCATCGCTTTGCAATATATCTGCTTTTGCTTCTGCCACATTCTGCTCCTTGATCTTACATATATAACTAGGTAATACACGGAATGATGATAGGCAAGAGGCGAAGGCACGCGTGGCATTAAGACGGATCAGTGACGCCCTCAAACTGCGCGCGACCCATCAGGCCAATGAGATTGCGCATGATGATACGCGGCGGAGCATCACCTTTGCGCAATTTGATGCCGAAGTCGATGAGATTGGGGGTGGCCTCGCGGCGGCGGGATTGAAGCCCGGCGACCGGGTGTTCCTTGCGATCAGTAATGCCCGCGCGGTGGAACACGCCATTGCGGTATTCGCTGTATTTCGTGCTGGCGGCATTGCCTGCCCGATTAACACGCGCCTTTCTCCTCGAGAGATCACCGATTACGCGGCGCTAATTGGACCGCGTTTTGCAATCACGGATTCGCCAGAAGTGTTGGCTGGTCTCAGTTTTGCACAGAAGTGGTATACCGATGATATGCCGCGCGACATTTCCGCTTTGCCCGATCAGACAACGTTCGATCCAAATGCCGACGCCGAAATCCTCGGGACCAGCGGGACCACCGGCAAGATCAAGGGCGTTGTCGTTTCGCATCCCGATTTGATGATCGGCGTGACAGGGCTGAACATGGACAAGAGCCGCTCAACGCTCCACGCGCTGCCATTGAGTGGTTCGGGCGGCAATCTCGGCATTGTCATGCTCCCTGCAAAGGGCGGCGCAACGGCCTATACCCAGCCCAAATTTGATCCCAAAGGCTTCCTTGATCTCGTGCGCGAGAAGCGGCCCAACTTGGTCTATCTCGTGCCATCAATGCTTCGCCTAATCCTCGATCATCCGCAAGTCGCGGACTATGATTTCGACGGCGTCAAATATCTGATGACCGGCACCGCCCCCCTGCCGCATGACAGCGT
>JBEGTP010000262.1:0-4178 GCA_041179365.1 Pseudomonadota bacterium | reverse complement strand
CGTCAAGTCATTGCAGTGTTGCTGGCCACGGCGTTGGCGGGATCGGCAGTGGCACAAACTGCACCTAAGCCCGCGGCAATCCCCGCCACTGCGCCTCCCGCTCCGTTAGTCATGCCGCCTGATATTGCGAAGCTTGGCGACGCCGACGCAATTTGCTTTGTCGCAAGCGCCAACATGGCGGTGATTGTCGCCTCAGCACCTGCAAACGCACAAGTAGACCGTCAAAAACTCGATAGCTTCGCGCAGCACCAAATCGCATTTGCGATGGGCCGCCTGATCGGTCGCGTAGGCGATGAGCGCGCGCAAACCTTGGCGAACCAAGCGGCCAAGGCCTATGTGACAGCGGATACAAAGATCGACAAGCGTCCGATCATGTCTTGGTGCCTGCATAACCAAAGCTCGCAGGTGAACGCGTTTCCAACCTATATGAACGCGGGCTATAAAATCGCGCAAGAGCGGATGGCGCGCGGACGCGACACGCCAAAAATGGAGGCGGTTGACCCCGATTCGCTTTGCTTGGTCCTCATGGGTATCGCCTTACCGGGCACGATTGAGCGCGCGAAACAAGGGGACGCCCGGGCGCACGACGGCGTTAACCTGCTTGAGCAAACTCAGGCGTACTACATGGGCCGAACGCTCTCAAAGGCGCGCACGTCGCCGATTGATCAGACCCTTGCAGACGCGGTGCTTTCCGTCACCCCCTCCTACAACGCGGGAGACGAGACGACGCTGATGGCCAACGCACGGCGTTGCACGAGTGCCTATTCAGTCGCTCGCGTCGCGCTATTTCAAGCCGCATCTAAAGGGGCCGACGCACCGAAGACTCGATAGTCGGGGTGGCGCTCTTGATGAGCCGCCGCTAAGGCACCTTTTTTGTTGAAACAGTTGCGTTTTTTGAGCGCAGCACAGTAATCCGGCGGACCGATGCTCCCTATGATTGCTGTGCTTTGCACGCAAAATCGGCGGCAAAATACCAAGGAAGACCAATGGGTTTTAAATGCGGCATCGTCGGACTTCCCAATGTCGGGAAATCCACCCTGTTCAACGCGCTGACCGAAACGGCGGCGGCACAGGCAGCCAACTATCCCTTTTGCACAATTGAGCCCAACGTCGGCAATGTGGCAGTGCCCGATGATCGGCTGGATACGATTGCCAAGATTGGCGGGAGCGCGAAGATCATCGAAACGCAGCTTGGTTTTGTCGATATTGCAGGCCTTGTGCGCGGCGCGAGTAAAGGCGAAGGACTAGGCAATCAATTCCTCGGCAATATCCGCGAAGTGGATGCGATCGTTCATGTGCTGCGTTGTTTTGTCGATGACGACATCCAGCATGTAGAGAATAAGATCGACCCAATTTCAGACGCCGAGACGGTTGAGACCGAGCTCATGCTCTCTGACCTTGAGAGTCTCGAAAAACGTGTGCCTAATTTTCAGAAGAAAGCCGCGCAAGGCGACAAGGAAGCCAAATTAAACGCGGTTGTTTTGGGTCGCGCGCTCGATTTGCTGCGCGAAGGAAAGCCCGCGCGCCTGACCGAAATCAACGATGCAGATGAGCGTCGGGTGTTCGATTCGGCGCAACTTATCACCTCAAAGCCGGTGCTTTATGTGTGCAATGTTGAGGAAGGGTCCGCCGCAAACGGCAATGAATTTTCCGCGCGCGTTCGCGAAAAAGCGAAGGCTGAAGGCGCTGAAGCCGTCGTGGTTTCCGCCGCCATTGAGGCAGAGATCGCGACAATGGACCCGGCAGACCGCGGCGAGTTCCTGTCAGACCTCGGCCTCACCGAAACCGGCCTCACCCGTGTGATCCGCGCCGGCTATGAACTGCTCCACCTGATCACCTTTTTCACCGTCGGCCCGAAAGAAGCGCGCGCTTGGACGGTAACCAAAGGCGCAACCGGCCCGAATGCAGCGGGTGTGATCCACACCGATTTCGAAAAAGGCTTCATCCGCGCCGAGACGATGGCTTACGGTGATTATGTCGCGCACAACGGCGAAGCCGGGGCCAAAGAGGCTGGAAAGTGGCGTTCCGAAGGCAAAGAGTATCTGGTCAAGGATGGCGACATCATGCTGTTCAGGTTCAATGTTTAATTCCTCCCTCCCCTTCAGGGGAGGTGGAAGGCGTAGGCTGGCGGAGGCGTCCCAACTCTCGATCCGCGCAGTCCTAAGTCAAGCTTGGGGCCCAACCGCCGCTTCGCGGTCCCGCTCACCGTTCCGGGCAGGGTTTTGGACGACGGCCCTCCTCCTTGCCGCAACAGCCATGCCCGCTCACGCGCAGGAAATGGACCCGAACATGCCGGGGATGGATCATGGGGCGATGGAACCGGTGCCTGAAGGAGATAAGGGCGATTTTTTTCCGACGGAACCCATCCGCGCATCAAACGCCCAAGGTTCGGGCACGTCGCGCCTCCCCGGCAATGAAGGCGCGATGCACGGCCTTCACCTGATGCCCGGTGGCGATTGGATGGTGATGATCCATGGCAGCGCCGCGGCCCAATATAGCAAAGCAACGGGCCCTCGCGGCGATGATAAACTCTACGCCACATCGATGGCGATGGTGATGGCCGAGAAGGACACCGGGTGGGGCCGTATCCAGCTCAAATCAATGATGAGCCTTGAGCCCCTGATGCGGCATGACGGCTATCCAAATCTCTTCGCGACGGGTGAAGAGGCGTATGGCAACCCCATCGTTGACCGCCAGCACCCGCATGACCTGTTCATGGAACTTGCCGGGCGCGTTGACGTCAACGTCAGTGAGAACACGCGTGTTTTTGTTTACGGCGGCCCGGTGGGTGAGCCAGCGCTTGGCCCGAGCGCCTTCATGCACCGCCGCTCCGCGCGCTTTAATCCCGAAGCGCCGATCACGCATCACTGGTTTGATAGCACCCACATCACTTACGGCGTGGTGACGCTGGGCGCTTCGACCCCCAAGCTCCAGCTCGAAACCTCGCTCTTCACCGGGCGCGAACCCGACGAGCACCGCTGGAATATCGAAAAACCGCGCTTTGACAGCTGGTCAGTGCGCGCGACATGGACGCCGACGCCAGACTGGGCGCTCCAAGCCAGCCACGGCATCCTCAAGCAACCCGAGGCAAGCCATCCCGGCGAAAATGAGCGCCGCACCACCGCGAGTGTTCATTATGCGAACGATGGCCTCTCAGCGATGGCGGGCGTTTCTGCCAAAACACACAGCGCAGGCGAGACCTCGACCGCGTGGATCGCCGAAGCCAATTGGGATCTGGGCGCACATCACAGCCTTTTTGGCCGATTTGAAAATGTTGAGAATAGCGAGCTCTTTCCAAACCCACTCGCGCCTTTGCACGACACGCCGTTTCGTGTGAGCAAGCTGCAAGCCGGCTATGCCTACCGTTTGCCGCTCGGCGATAGCCCGTTTAGTCTCGCTTTGGGCGGTTCGCTTGCGACATTTTTCAAGCCGAGCGCACTCGACGCGGCTTACGGCAATCATCCGCTGGGCTATACGCTTTTCCTCAAGCTCTCGCTGGGGGATTGACATCATCCACCGTCATTGCGACCGCGAGCCGGTAATCCTGTGACGCAGCGTGTGGATTGCCTTACTGCGCTCATAATGACGACAAGGTTGACCCGACGCTATGCAATATTTTGAAGACATTGAAATTGGCCACACAATGCGCTTTGGCAACTACGCCGTCACGCGCGAAGAGGTGATTGCCTTTGCGCTAAAATATGATCCCCAGCCTTTTCACCTTGATGATGCCTTCGCCGCAACAACACATTTCGGGCGGCTCTCCGCCAGCGGATGGCATAGCTGCGCGATGGTGATGGCGATGCTTGTCGAAAATATGAAGCGTCATCCATCGGCAGGGCGCGGCTCCCCCGGCGTCGACGATCTCCGCTGGCTCAAACCCGTCTACCCCGGAGACACGCTGCGGGTCGAGACCAAGGTATTTTCAAAGCGCCAATCCGTATCAAAACCAGAAATGGGCTTCTTTCGCTCCACCGTGACTGTGTTTAACCAAGACGATGCCATCGTCATGACAATGATTTCAAACGGCATTATCGCGACACGTGGGGAGGCTAATGCCAAGCCTCGCCTATGATGGTTCTGCACGCAATGGCGACTGGACGATTCAACAAAACTGAAGCTCCCAATAACAAATAATAAATATTTTTTCATTAAAACGAATTGATGACAAAAAAGCA
>JBEGTP010000261.1:0-14933 GCA_041179365.1 Pseudomonadota bacterium | reverse complement strand
GACGATGCACGGCGCCGCGAACCGCAAGGAAAGTCGCGGCGCACACATGCATGAGGATTTTCCGAACCGCGATGACAAAAAGTGGATGAAGCACACGTTAGCCTGGGTTGACGCTAAGGGTGGCGTTAAGATCGATTACCGTGCGGTCCATGATTACACGCTCACCGATGAGATTGCGTACATCAAACCAAAAGCGCGGGTTTACTAAACCCAAAACTATGACGGGCTCTGAGTAGCCCGTTATTGCCAGTAGCGCTCGCGGAACCATTTGGTGACGATGTATTTCGTCCCTGCTTTAACGGGCGTGCCGGCATGGAGCGTCGCTTCATTGGGCGTGCCGTCAGGCAACATGTTATTCCAGAGGACCAACATGCCGGTGCGTGCCTTCACCGTTAGGCCTGCCGTGGGAAAATGTGTCTCTCCGCCTGCTGCTGGTTCGTTGAGGTAGATCATGGCGGTCCAACTGCGCTGCCCGCCAGCCTCGTTCATCCGCTCCCAATATGCAGCACCTTTGCGAAACCAATCATAATGCGGTTTGAACTGCTGGCCAACTTCATAAACTTGACCTTGCAGCGTTTCACCGTGGCGGCGATCAACCCCCATCAGCGCGCAGATACGGTTTTCGATTTCTTCGACCAGATCTTGCCGCTTGTTGAGGTGGCAGGAATCGCTCGTGCGGAAATCGGCGTCGGGATGTTCGGCGAGGAGCGTCGAAGGCTCCCTCCCCTGATTAATGTGCTCAATCAAGGCCGCACACTCATCAATTTTGAGAAAATCCTGAGCGAGATAGAGAGTTGCACCCTTGCCATGCGCCTGCTGGCACCGGCTTGGTGCAGAAAGGCGGCGCGCAACCGCTTTACCGATGTCGCGCAGGCGCTCTTGGGAAGATTTGAGTTTTACTTTGGCCATGGCCGCTTCATTCTCTAGCACAGACCCGTTCGTCAAGGGGGCAGCGCGCAACCTCGTGCGAAAGAGGCCCAGACACTGCCCGGGCCTCTCGCTTTACTGTGTTGGTTGGGCCTACCAGAAGAAGTCGTAAATTACATCGACAACACGGCCGTTGCGCAGATCGACGAGCACAACATCATCATAGTAACGGACCCAGCGATAAGGGCCGTATACCGGCGGCAACCGGTAGCTATACGGATCATCAAGCCAATAGCGCTCGCTAAAGAAAATATCGTCTAGGAAGATACCGATCGAGAAGCGGCGATAGTAGGAATTATAGCCGTAGGGATCATAATAGCGCGACTGGCGATAAAGGTTGCGATTGGCGTTGCGGTAATATTGCCAATCATAGCGCCGATCCTGCCGCCACCCGCGATCCCAGTCGCGGTGATTATCGCGCTGTCCCCAGCGATTGCCGCCGCCATAGCCATCATTGTCATGATCGCGGCCACCGCCTCGGTTCCAATCACGACTGCCTTGGCCTTGGCCTCGGTTCCAGTCACCCCCTTGAGGCCGTGGCCCTTGCGCTTGACCGCCTTGCTGACGCCCACCGCCATGATCACCCCATTGGCCGCCGTCGCGCTGTCCGCCGCCCCATTGTCCCCCGCCTGAATCACGGTGATCGTCGCGACGATCCCGCCGCGCCTGGCCGCCATCATAGACTGGGGGGGTGCTGGTATTCAGCCCACCACCGCGTCCCTGCCATCCGCCATCGGCGCGAGGCTGCTGCCTTGGCTGAGGTTGCGATTGGGCTTGCGGCTGATAGACTGGCGCGGCTTGTGGCGCTTGATCGCGACCGCCCCGACCGCGTTCACCCCCGCCATTGTTTCCACCGCGATCACCCCAGCCGCCACCTTGTTGCGGTTGTTGCTGTGGCTGTGATTGAGGCGCTTGCCACCCACCCCCGCCATTGTCGTCACGGTGCCCACGGCCACCACCGTGGCCGTCGCGGTCCTGCGCGCTCGGCTGCTCAACGGTCGCACGCGCGCCCTGATTTCCATCAGGAGCAACCGCGGCAAAGGCCAGCGCTGGTATCGCTGATGCGCTGGCGAGAAGTACACTCATCAAGACCTTAATCATGGCGGTCAAAACTCCATTATCCGGCGACTCGCTTTGGTTGCCGCGATGGTTAGAGAGTGGCATTTTGAAGATGAGCCGTTGCTTAATGACTTGGAAAGCATTGCGAAAGGAAACGGTTCACCAGAAAACGTCATAAACGACATCAAGCACCTGGCCTGAGCGCATATCGACCAGCACCGCATCGTCATAATAGCGGACCCAGCGGTAAGGTGCATAATCGACGGGCAGGCCAAATAATCGCGCATCCTTGATCCAAAAATTGGGGCGCGCATAACGGGCATCCAGATAATTCCCGACGGAAACGGGCCGGTAGCTAAAGTCTGTGCCATAGGGATTGACGTAGTTTGGCAGTGCAAAAAGCTTGGGCTGCGCCGTGCGTTTTGCAAGCCAAGCGTTTGCTGAAAATTGCCGCCAAGCGCGGCTCCAAGGCTTTACTTTGCCCTTGAAAATGGACCGATCATAACCAAGATCATTGTGCGATGAAGGATTGTAACCCCAAACATTGGGATCAATATCGTCCACACTGCGCTCAGCGTAAACCTCTTGATAAACAGGCACCGGCACAGGGATAAAAACGGGTGACGAACGCCAACTGTCGCCGTATCGGCCTCCGCCATCATAACGGCGACGGTCACGCCGATCATGCGCGCCGCGCCGGTCGTCGTGATGCGGCGGCGTCAATTGGTCGTGATGCGGCGGCCTCAATTGAGGGCCTTCGCCGCGCACGCCAGGCCGAGGACCCTGCTGGGTCGGTGCTTGCACAGGTGCAGTTGAGGGCAGCGGTGCTGATGGCACCCCGTATGCCGGTGATGGCGATGAAGATGGAGATCGCGGCCCACTGCCGCGTCCATCGGTCGGGCGCGCGACGGGTTGTGACGTTGGTGGCGCGCCTATCGGTGCCGCCTGAGGCGCTGGCGCGCTGGCATAGGTACCGGTGTAGGTGACGACCGGTGCAGCACGAGGCGCAGGCGGTTCGGCAGGAGCGTAGACCGGCGTCGGCGCGGGGGTGACAGGCGGCGACTCCGGCAGAGGTGTTTCTTCAACGCGGACAGGGCGGGACTGATGCCGCCCAAACCCTTTGTCGGTCTCTGGCGCAGCTGCCGTATAATCTTCCTGCGTATGGCGCGGCGTTGCAGCGGGCTGCACGGGCTCAACAGCCTGTTGATAGGCCTGCTGCGGCGCGGGTGCCGAAACAAAAGCAGGTGGCGGCGCGACGGGCGCTGGCGCGTAAACGACAGGCGACGGCGCAGGCGTATAAACGACTGAGGGTGGCGGAGGTGGCGGAGGCGGAGGAGGAGGCGGCGCAGCGAGCTCAACCGATGGTTCGTAACTCGGAAATTCGGGCAAAGATTGCGCCGAGGCCTGACACGCAAAAACCGATATGCCTGAGAGCAAGAGAAGTGCGGTACGCATCGGAGTTCACCTTTTTCGCCGTGAGTCGTTGAGCGTTAGAGTGAACGATTTTGTCGCTGAGTTGAAGCTGAATAGCGCGTTCATCGCGGTGAAAGCTTTTGCCCGCTCGCTTATTTTTTCTTTCCGACCGGGGTCAATGCCGGCACCGCGCGTGCGGCGTCTTCTGAGGATATTCCAGGCGGTGGCGCAGCCGCAATTGTTTCTAGCCCGCGCATGACCCGCGACGCACGGCGGATGGCACGGCGGATGCGGGGGTATGTGCCGCAGCGGCAGATGTTCGTCATCGCTGCGTCGATCTCAGCATCGCTCGGGTCACTGTTGACCTTCAGTAGGGCCGCTGCTGAAATGATCATGCCCGATTGGCAAAAGCCACATTGCGGCACGCTTTCAGCAACCCACGCTTGTTGAACAGGGTGGCTCCGATCGCGCGACAGGCCTTCGATGGTCGTGATGAAGGCCCCCTCCATCGCCTGAACCTGTGTTTGGCAAGACCGCACGGCGCGCCCATCCACATCAACAGTGCACGCCCCGCAATCGCCCGTACCGCAACCATATTTTGTGCCCGTAAGATTGAGCACATCGCGTAGCGCCCAAAGCAAGGGCGTCTCAGGATCAATGCTAATCGCGAGCGGCTGGTTGTTAACGGTTAAACGGGTCATCACTGGGCCTGCTATCAGATCGAACTCACGCTGGAAAGCAACGCCTTATGCCAGCCTGCGCTGATCCTGACCTGCGAGGATCCGCGCAGGGGCGGTCTTAATCCCGCCAACTCTGATCGATCTTGTCGACCCGCCGGACCATGGCATCAAATTCGCCGCGCCCACCAGCGCCGGGAATTTGGCCTTGATTGAGGTCACGCTGATGCACCGCGACAACCGAGTCGCTGACGAGAAGCGGGTTGCCCATCGCGCAGGTCGCAAGCTGGATTTCACAAGCGCGCTGCAGCGTCCAATATTTGATAAAGGCCTCCGGAAGCGATCGCCCCATCACGACGGGACCATGGTTTCTGAGCATGAGAATGCGGTTGTCGCCCAAATTACTGAGCAAGCGTACGCCTTCTTCTTCGCGGACAGTTATGCCCTCAAAATCATGATAGCTGAGGCGACCGATAAAATTGCAGGCGTAAAAATTCGTCGGCTGCAAACCGCCTTCGACCGAGCAAACAGCCTGAATCGCGGTGGAGTGCGTGTGGATGATGGCATGAACATCCTTCAGCTCGCGGTGGAATAGGCTGTGCTGAACAAAGCCTGCCTTATTGACCGGGTAGGGGTTGTCAGCATCAAGTTTATTACCATCAATATCGATTTTGATGAGGTTGGACGCTTTGACCTCGTCATAGCTCAACCCAAAGGGATTGATGAGAAACGCACCCTCTTCGCCCGGAACGGCCAAGGTGATGTGATTAAACACCAGCTCGTCCCACCCAAACATGGCAAAGATGCGGTAGCAAGACGCGAGCTCTTGCCGCGCAGCCCATTCCGCTTCGCTAAATTTGGCTGGTGATTTAAAGGCTGTAGCCATTGGTCTTGATCCTCTCGGGTGCTTATCGACTCCTGACCCTCTGTGTAATCTGAGAGGCGCTGTCTTGCAAAGTCCTGTTTTAGGCTCGCAAAGGCCTTTAGCCCTTGAGTTTCTGCGAATCCACTGTTAGGTGCCCGCTCCAACGGCGCAGCGCGAGTTGCGACGAGGGTTTTTTATTGGATTTGAGGCCGACGTTAAAGTCGGTTCGATTTTTGGATTCGGAGTGTAGCGGGTTTATGCAAATTATCGTTCGCGACAACAATGTTGATCAGGCGCTGCGCGCGCTCAAAAAGAAGCTGCAGCGCGAAGGCGTCTACCGTGAAATGAAGTTGCGCCGCCATTACGAAAAGCCCTCGGAAAAGCGCGCCCGCGAAAAGGCAGCGGCTGTTCGTCGCGCCCGTAAAATGGAACGCAAGCGTCTCGAACGCGACGGCGTTAAGTAGGCTTGCCGCGTGTCAAATAGCGCTGTCCCCATCCACCCTGTCCAAAAAGGGTCCGCCCTTCGTATTTGGATGGGCCTTACCATCATCGCACTGGGGGCCATCGGTCTCGCGTGGTGGGGCACGGCTCGTCCCGTTGCCATAAAAGGGACGGGCGAGCAGTTTTTGGCATGGAACGGCCATCAATCTGGCGTGGTGACAACCAAGTCTGGCCTGCAATATAAGATCATTGAAAAGGGCGAGGGCGATACTCACCCGACTGATGCGGACATGGTTGCCGTTGGCTACCGCGGCACGCTGCAAAACGGGACCGTTTTTGACGAGAACCCACAGGCTTCATTCCCTGTAAAGGGCGTGGTTCCCGGTTTTTCTGAGGCTGTAAAGTTGATGCGCCGCAAATCGCATTACCGCTTCTGGATTCCTTCTGCCCTTGGCTATGGCGCTCAGCCGCCCCAAGGCGCACCAATTCCGCCGAACGCTCTCCTCATTTTTGACGTGAAGCTCGAAGATTTCCGCTCAGAAGCTGAGGTCCAAGCGATGCAGCAGATGATGCAGCAAATGCAAGGTGCCAAGGGCGCTGGCGGCGCGGGTGCTCCGAGCCCAGAGGGCGCAGGCGCGCCACCACCCGAAGGCGCGCCCGGTCAATAAGCCGCGTTTCGCTGCGGTTGTCGCCTTGAGCGCTGGGCTTTCGGGCTTGGCGTTCGCAGCACCTGTGAATCATAAGCCAAAAGCCATACCGCTCTCAGCCTGCCGCAAATCCGATTTTCCTGCCAAGCGCGCAGCAAAGCCCGTCAATTTCGCCAGCGGTGTGTGGATTCAAACGCTCACGGTCGGTCATGGGCCGCAGCCAAAGCTCCCTGACACGGTCGTCGTAAACTACAGCGGCACTCTGCGCGGCGGAAACGTGTTTGATGCCAGCGACGGCGCTGTCTTCCCGGTTGGCGGGCTCATCCCAGGTTTTACTGAAGGGCTGATGCAAATGCAGTCCGGCGGGCACTACCGTCTTTGCATCCCAGCAGACCGCGCTTACGGCGCGCGCTCCCCCGCGCCCGACGTGATCCCCAACAATGCGTTGTTGATCTTTGACGTCACGCTGGTCGAGATCCGCGCGCCTTAGGGTTTCTTGGCTTGATCTGGGGAGAGGCTGGTCATCGCCCGCCCGCTGCGCAACGCGCGGAACCAGCTGATTGGATTCCATAATTGGCTCGTTCCATCGAGCGAGAAGGTGATGACCACCGCACGGCCCCCGATATTTTCCCAAGGAACCGGGCCGCCAAGGCCATTGGCCTCCAGCGAGAAGCGGCTATCGGCGCTGTGATCACGGTTGTCGCCCATCAGGAACACACGGCCTTCTGGAATATCAATTGGACCGTAGGTATCGGCTGAATAGCCAGGCCCGAGATCAATCGTGTCATAGCTTTTGCCATTGGGAAGCGTCTCGCGAACAATCGGCAGGCGGCACCATTTGCTGCCATCGGGCTTCACCAACTGCTTGCCGGGATAATCGAGCTGCGAGCAGGGTGCGTTGGCATCAATGGGGATCAGCCGATCAACTGGTGCCGCACGCTTTATGGCAACACCGTTTAGGATGATGGCCCCGTCCCTGAGTTCAAGGCGGTCGCCCGGCAAACCAATGACGCGTTTGATATAATCCTGATTTTTGCCGGGTGGCGTGAGAATAACAACATCGCCGCGTTCGGGCAGACTCCCCATGAAGCGGCCGCGCCAAGCGGGCAATTGCACAGCAAGCGAATCAACCTCCTGACGACGCACGATCCAATTATAGAGCGCAGGCAAAGAAGGAATCGTGGGCGAGACATGGCTCCAGCCATAACTGAATTTGCTAACGACAAGCCGGTCCCCGACGAGCAGATTGGGCATCATCGATTCAGACGGAATGTAAAAGGGCTTGGCGATAAAACTGTGAAAGCTGAGGACGGCGATGAGCAGCCAGAAAATACCCTTCACTTCGGCCCACCAGTTGATGCGCGGCGGCGGCGTAGCTTTCGCCACGTCGATTGCGATTTCGGGCGCTAAATTAGGATCTTCCCCGATAATTGGGTTTGCGGAGTCAATGGGGGTGCTCACGGTCAAGGTCATGCTTTCGTCACTGGTAAGGCTTCGATGATTACAAAGGCTTGTGCCCATGGATGATCGTCCGTGAGCGTAAGATGAATGGCGGCCTCATAGCCGTAAGGAATCATCGCGTCGAGCCGCGCTTTTGCACCTCCGGTTAGCGCAAGCGTTGGTGCCCCCGAAGGCAGGTTGACCACACCAATATCTTTCATGAAGACGCCGCGCTTAAAGCCTGTCCCGACAGCTTTGGAGAAGGCTTCCTTGGCGGCAAAGCGCTTTGCATAGGTTCCCGCGCGAGTGAAGGGGCGTTTGGCCGCCTTGGCGCGTTCTGTTTCAGTGAACACACGCTGCTCGAACCGCGCGCCGAAACGATCGAGAGAGGCCTGAATACGTTCGATATTACAAAGGTCAGAGCCGATGGAAAGGATCATCCGCGCGCCGCATCCATCCGCGCGCGCATTTCTCGAATGCTGGCATCAAGCCCAATGAAAATCGCTTCGCCGATCAAAAAATGACCAATGTTGAGTTCGGCAATTTGCGGAATGGCGGCAATCGGTGCGACATTATCAAACGTAAGCCCGTGCCCAGCATGTGGCTCGATCCCATTTTTCGCGGCAAGTGCTGCGCCGTCAGACAAGCGCAGTAGCTCAGCACTCTGCGCCTCGCCGGCGGTGTGCGCAAACCGTCCGGTATGGAGCTCAACCACGGGCGCGCGGAGCCGCATGGCGGCCTCGATCTGGCGCGGGTCAGGCTCAATGAACAGGCTCACCCGAATGCCCGCATCTACGAGGCGCGAAACAAGCGGCGCGAGATGATTGTGCTGCCCAGCGGCATCAAGCCCGCCTTCGGTCGTTCGCTCTTCACGGCGCTCGGGTACGATGCAGGCGGCATGGGGCTTATGGCGGAGTGCAATCTCCACCATCTCATCCGTCGCCGCCATTTCAAGATTTACGGGCAGTGTGATCGCAGCCATTAGCGCATCGAGATCCGTATCGCGAATGTGGCGCCGGTCTTCGCGCAGATGCACGGTAATGCCGTCTCCGCCCGCCGCCTCAACCACCTGAACGGCGCGCATTGGATCGGGATGAAGCCCGCCGCGCGCATTGCGGATCGTCGCAACGTGATCAATGTTCACGCCGAGGCGGAGGCGATTTGGAAAGTGCGTCAAGCGGCCCTACTCCCAGGCTTTACCGCTGGCATGGCGGCAAGTGCTGGCGGAAGCGCGCCCGGCTCGTAACTCGGAACGTCGATTTGAATGAGCGGAAAAAAGGGCACGCCAAGGTCAGCCTTGCCATCCGAACGATCAACCAGCGCGCACTCGGCGATCACGATGCCGCCCTCGGCCTTCACGGCGTCAATTGCCTCGCGTGACGAAAGCCCAGTTGTCACGACGTCTTCAACCATCAGAACGCGCTGCCCCGGTGCGATCCGAAATCCACGTCTCAGGTGAAAGACCCCATCGGGCCTTTCGAGAAACAACGCATCCTTACCCAGCGCGCGGCCCATCTCTTGCCCAATGATGACGCCGCCCATCGCTGGCGATATAACGAGATCGATTTGCGCCCGCACCGCCGCCGGTATTTTTGCCGCAAGCGCTTCTGCAAGCCGCGCGCCGCGCGCCGGATTCATAAGGACTCTGGCACATTGGAGGTAGCGCGAGGCGTGTCGACCCGAAGAAAGAATAAAATGGCCTTCAAGCAGTGCATCCGCTGCCCGGAATTCTGCGAGCACATCATCGTCGGTCATGCTAATCGTCGTCCTTTAGGGCCTTAACTTACGGGCCATCGTTACAAGCCGATAGGGGAGGCTGCAATAGCGCAAAAAAGGCGATCAGAATCGCTTGAGCCTGCGGAGTTTCAAGCGTATAGGCCGCGCCAAAGCGCCTATCTTGTCGCTTTTGGGTCTTCGAGTCTGGGGGCATCCAGACCAGCAAAATGGAAATGATGCAAAGATGAAACTGCTGAAATCTGCACTCTTGGCGATCAGTCTCGCTTCAGTGTCTCTGGCGACGCCTGCCGCAGCGCAACCAGCCGCGGCGACTGCTGCACCGGCAATAGCGCCAGCGGCCCCTGCGCCCGCGCCTCAAGCCGCTGCCGCCCCCGAAGCCGCAAAAGCCGCAGCGCCATTGGTTAAAGCTGCCCTGCCACCGGCGCCCGAAGCGCTTCTGCCAAACCCGCTTGTTGGTCAGCCCATCCTCGGCAAAATCGGTTTGCAAGAGCAGGTGACAGACAATGGCGTCTACGGCGCTTGGATGCACAACGCGCTTTTGATGCCGATCATCACGGTGATCTCGCTCTTTGTTTTGTTCCTGCTGTTTTGGGTCGTTATTCGTTTCCGCAAGAGTGTGAACCCAGTGGCGTCCAAAACGTCGCACAATACGGCGATTGAAGTGGCGTGGACGTTGATCCCGGCGCTCATCCTCGTAGGTATCTCCTTGCCGTCGATCAGTCTGCTGAATGCGCAATATGCGCCGGCGTCTAAAAATGCGGTCACTGTAAAAGTCATCGGCCACCAATGGTATTGGTCCTACGAATATCCCGATCACGGTGATTTCTCATTCGATTCCAATTTGCTTAAGGATAAGGACGGCTTTGGCGCGGCAAGCGGCAAAGAGCGGGTCCGGACCGATAAGGATGGGCCAAAGCTGCTCGCCGTCGACAACCGGATGGTCGTACCGGTCGATACGGACATCAAAGTCATCCTGACGTCAGAAGATGTGATCCACTCGTTTGCGGTTCCGGCCTTCTGGACGAAGATGGATGCCGTTCCTGGCCGTCTTAACGAAGTCACATTCCACGTTCAAAAGGGCAAGGAAGGCGTCTATTTCGGGCAATGCTCTGAACTCTGCGGTCCGCGCCATGGCTTTATGCCGATTGCAGTCGAGGTCGTTTCCAAAGAGCATTTCGCGCAGTGGATAGCCTCAAAAGGCGGAAGCATGCAGAGTGCAGCCAAACCGGCTGGACCATCCGCCGCAGCGGCCACCCCTACTCCTGAAACCGCAGCCGCCGTTGCTGCGCCCTCAAACGCGACGAAGTGAGGCGTAACCATGTCTGATATTGCAGCAACTTTTGATGCCGGTGGCCATGCTCATGACCATCATGATGCCGACCATAAGCCGGCTTTTTTCGCGCGTTGGTTCATGTCGACCAACCACAAAGATATTGGGACGCTTTATCTGTTCTTCGCGATCTTCGCAGGGATTGTGGGCGGCGCTATTTCAGGTTTGATGCGCGCCGAGCTTGCGGAGCCTGGCATCCAATTTCTTGAATCGCTCTCGGGCGCTCAAGGCGATGCAGCGCTCCATTTTTGGAATGTGCTGATCACGGCACACGGCCTGATCATGGTTTTCTTCATGGTCATGCCCGCAATGATTGGTGGCTTTGGCAACTGGTTTGTCCCGATCATGATCGGCGCGCCCGATATGGCGTTCCCGCGCATGAACAATATTTCCTTCTGGCTTTTGCCATGCTCACTCGTGCTCTTGTTCGGTTCGGCCTTTGTGTCGGGCGGCGCAGGCCTTGGTGCTGGCACGGGTTGGACGGTCTACGCGCCGCTCTCCACCTATGGCTCCCCGGGGCCATCGGTTGATATGGCGATCTTCTCGCTCCACCTTGCTGGCGCGAGCTCAATCATGGGCGCGATCAATTTCATCACCACGATCTTCAACATGCGCGCGCCAGGCATGACGCTGCACAAAATGCCGCTGTTCGTTTGGTCGATTCTCGTGACAGCGTTCTTGCTGCTCTTGGCGCTTCCCGTGTTGGCGGCAGCGATCACGATGTTGCTAACGGACCGCAATTTCGGCACGACCTTCTTTGATTTCAAGGGCGGTGGAGACCCGATCCTTTATCAGCATCTCTTCTGGTTTTTCGGCCATCCTGAGGTGTACATCATGATTTTGCCTGGCTTCGGCATTATCAGTCAGATCGTCTCGACCTTCTCTAAAAAGCCGGTCTTTGGTTACCTTGGCATGGCGTATGCGATGGTCGCGATTGGCGTTGTCGGCTTTGTCGTTTGGGCGCACCACATGTTTACAATTGGCATGACGCTCAACACGAAAATGTACTTCACGCTCGCAACGATGGTGATTGCGGTGCCAACGGGCATCAAGATTTTCAGCTGGATCGCGACGATGTGGGGCGGATCAGTGAGCTTCAAGGTGCCGATGGTTTGGGCGCTTGGGTTTATCTTCATGTTCACCGTTGGCGGCGTGACAGGCGTTGTGCTAGCGAACGGTGGCATCGATAACATCATGCACGACACCTATTATGTCGTTGCGCATTTCCATTATGTGCTGTCGCTGGGTGCGGTCTTTTCGCTCTTTGCTGGTTTCACCTATTGGTTTGCCAAAATGTCTGGGCGGCATCTTTCCGAATTTTGGGGCCATGTACATTTCTGGATGTTCTTCATCGGCGTCAACATCGTGTTCTTCCCAATGCATTTCCTTGGGTTACAGGGCATGCCGCGGCGCTATCCTGACTATCCTGTGGCGCAGGCCTATTGGAACAAGATCATCACTTATGGCTATATTTTGATGGCCGTATCGATGATCGTTTTCTTCGCAAACGTAATCTATGCCCTCTTTGCCGGCAAAAAGGCCGAAGGCAATTATTGGGGCGAAGGCGCAACGACGCTGGAATGGACGCTCTCTAGCCCACCGCCATTTCACCAGTTTGAGACCCTGCCGACGATCAAATGATCACATGAGGTGAGTTCCCTCTCTTCTTCAAAGGAGAGAGGGACAGGAAAATATGACTGCGACCGTGTTAGAAATTGACCGTCTTCCTGCTGATTGGCGGGATTTCGTGGCCCTCACAAAGCCTCGGGTGATGTCGCTTGTCGTCTTTACGGGCCTCTGTGGGCTTATCGCTGCACAAACCAAAATGCCCCTCGTCCTCGCGTTTACGGCTATCTTGTGCATCGCATTGGGCGCGGGCGCTGCGGGCGCGCTCAACCAATGGTATGAGGCTGATATAGACGCGTTGATGAAACGAACACAGGGGCGCCCCCTGCCCGCCGGCCGCATGAACCGCCAATCCGCACTGCACTTCGGCGTAGGCCTTTCGTTTTTCTCAGTCCTGTTATTGGGCGTCGCAACCAATTGGCTCGCCGCAGGTATTTTGGCCGTCTCGATCCTTTTCTACGTCCTTATCTATACCGTCTGGCTTAAGCGCCGCACGCCGCAAAACATTGTGATCGGCGGTGCCGCTGGCGCGTTTCCTCCACTGATTGGCTGGGCTGCGGCTACGGGCAGCATAGCCCCCTTGCCTCTCTTGCTTTTTCTGCTCGTCTTTCTCTGGACGCCGCCACATTTTTGGGCGCTCGCGCTGTTTATTGAGAGCGACTATGCCAAAGCTGGCGTGCCGATGATGCCAGTCGTTGCGGGAGAGCGCTCAACCCGCAAGCAGGTTTTCCTCTACACGGTGCCGATGGTCGTGTGCGCTATCACGCCTTGGGTTATGAACCTGACGGGCGCGATTTACGGCTTTACCGCAGCGATTTTTTCCGCGCTCTTTTTGATATTGGCCGCCCGTGTTGCGCAGCGGACGACCCAAGCCGATGATGCAATGAAGCCAGAGAAGGCGCTCTTCAAATTTTCAATCCTTTACCTCTTCGTCCTCTTCGCGGCACTGGCCGCTGATCGGTTGATCTTGCTATGACAAACCTGCCAGAAGAAAGCGCACCCCCACCGCTCGATATGGATGAGCTCAAGCGCCGCCGTAAATCATCAGCGCGGGTCATAGCGCTTCTGCTGGTTGGCCTCGTCGTGCTCATCTATTTGATTACACTGACGCGTATTGGGGTGCCTCAGTGACGCCTACAATCCGCACGGCATTACTCTCGGCATCGCTCGGTGCGGCGATGGTCGGCCTCGGCTATGCCAGCGCCCCGCTCTACAAGATATTTTGTGAGGCGACGGGATTTGGCGGAACGACGCAAAAACGGCTCGGGGCTCAAGCTCCAGGGGCTGTTGCAGGGGAGACCATGTCGATCCGTTTTGACGCCAATCACGATCCTAGCCTCCCCTGGACATTCAAGCCCGAAGTCCAGCGCGAAACCGTGTCGATTGGCGAGCGCGAAATTGCCTTCTTCCGCGCCAAAAATCTCGCGACCAAGCCTGTAAAGGGTATGGCGACGTTTAACGTTACCCCGGTGCAAGCGGGCAAATATTTCACCAAGATCCAATGCTTTTGTTTCAACCAACAGGTCTTGAAACCCGGTGAGGATGTCCGGATGCCGGTCACATTTTATGTCGACCCGAAGATCGTCGATGATCCAGAAGCGAATAAAATTGAAGAAATCACCCTTAGCTACACCTTCTACCCGGTGGACGAGGACAAAAAGGGCGGCTAAGCGCTTGCCAACAGAGTCAGGGAATATGCATCATGGCTGGTACTAAGAACCACGATTATCACATCCTTCCGCCGAGCATTTGGCCGTTGGTTACATCTCTCGCAGCGTTTGCGGCCATGGGCGGCGGCGTCATGTGGATGCACAAGCAACCATTTGGCAGTTTCATCTGCTTGGGCGGTATCATCAGCATCTTCTTTTGCGCGTTTAGCTGGTGGGCTGATGTGATCAAAGAAGCGCATTCGGGCGATCACACGCCGGTGGTGCAATTGCATCAGCGCTACGGTATGATCTTGTTTATCGCCTCTGAAGTCATGTTTTTTGTCGGCTGGTTCTGGGCCTTTTTTGATTTTTCGCTTTTCCCTGCGCCCGTCCAGCTTGTCGAGAAAGCGGTTGAATTCGTCCCGAGCCTCAGCCCCGTTGTGCAAGGCCTCGGCCAATTCCCTGCCAAGGGCATCGAGGTTATGGATCCTTGGGGTTTCCCCCTGCTCAACACGATGATCCTGCTGTGCTCTGGCACAACGGTCACATGGGCCCACCATGCGCTCATTCACGGCCAACGCGGCGGTGACATGAAGGGCTTATGGGGCGTCATTGGCGTCGGCGAAAACGACAGCTTGAAGAAGGGCCTGTGGCTGACGATTGCGCTTGGTTTGTTGTTCAGCTCAATACAGGCTTGGGAATATGCGCATGCGCCCTTCGCTTTTGCAGGGCTCAACTATAGTTCAGCCTTCTACATGGCGACCGGATTCCACGGCTTCCACGTGATCATCGGAACGGTGTTCCTCAGCGTTTGCCTCATGCGCGCTTATAAGGGCCACTTCACGCCGCGGCAGCATTTCGGATTTGAAGCCGCAGCTTGGTATTGGCATTTTGTTGATGTCGTGTGGCTGTTCCTGTTTGCCGCAGTCTATATCTGGGGCGGCTGGGGCGCGCCGATCCACGCGGGATAAGCAGAGATGACCGATTGGCAGGCTCCCGCTTCTGCGCATGCTGCGCTGCGGGGACTTTGCCCAAGATGCGGCGCACCGGGCTTGTTTCGGGGTGCCGTTTCTTTTGCGCCGCGCTGCCCATCCTGTGCGCTTGATTTTGCCAGCTTTAATG
>JBEGTP010000260.1:0-2665 GCA_041179365.1 Pseudomonadota bacterium | reverse complement strand
TTGGTAAGCTCGGTCTTGCCGACGCCCGTGGGGCCTAGGAACAAAAAGCTCCCCAATGGCCGGCCCGGATCTTGCAGGCCTGCGCGGCTGCGGCGCACTGCTTTGGATACCGCCGTAACGGCATCCTTTTGACCAATGACGCGATTGCCGATCCATTCTTCCATATTGAGCAACTTATCGCGTTCACCCTGCATCATTTTTTCAACCGGAATTCCGGTCCATTTGGCCACGACCGATGCAATGTCCTCGGGCGTCACTTCTTCGCGCAGCATGGCCCCGGCGCTCTGGCCACTGGCTGCTTGGAGCCGCTTTTCAAGATCGGGAATAGTGCCATATTGCAGCTCGCCCGCTTTAGCTAGATCGCCGCTGCGCTGCGCTTGGTCGAGCGCGATGCGGGCGCTATCCAGCTCTTCTTTGATTTTGGATTCGCCTGCAATTTTATCCTTCTCGGCCTGCCAACGCTGGGTTAATTCGGCAGATTGCTGTTCCAGATTGGCCAGATCACCCTCCAGCGTTTTCAGCCGGTCTTTGGACGCATTATCGCTTTCCTTGCTCAAGGCTTCGCGTTCAATCTTGAGCTGAATGATTTTGCGGTCCAGCGTCTCTATCGCTTCGGGCTTGGATTCCACCTCCATGCGAATGCGGCTGGCGGCTTCGTCCATCAGGTCAATGGCTTTATCTGGCAAAAAGCGGTCGGCAATATAGCGGTGCGATAATGTCGCTGCGCTCACCAAAGCGGCGTCGGTAATTCGCACGCCGTGATGCAGCTCATATTTTTCCTTCAGGCCGCGCAAGATGGAAATGGTATCTTCCACTGTCGGTTCGCCGACCATGACGGGTTGAAACCGGCGTTGTAGCGCGGGGTCTTTTTCGACATATTTTTGATATTCATCCAGCGTGGTCGCGCCGATGCAGTGCAGCTCGCCGCGCGCCAATGCGGGCTTGAGCAAGTTGGACGCATCCATTGCACCCTCGCCTTTGCCCGCACCCACCAATGTGTGCATTTCGTCGATGAACAAGATGATCTCGCCTTCGGCTTGCTTGACCTCATCCAACACGCCCTTGAGCCGCTCTTCAAATTCACCACGATATTTTGCGCCCGCAATCAGCGCGCCCATGTCGAGCGACATCAGCTTGCGATTTTTCAGAGAATCGGGAACATCGCCATTGGCAATGCGCAAGGCCAGCCCCTCGGCAATGGCGGTCTTGCCCACGCCGGGTTCGCCGATAAGGACGGGGTTGTTCTTGGTGCGGCGGGCTAATATCTGCACTGTGCGCCGGATTTCCTCGTCGCGGCCAATCACCGGATCCAGCTTTCCCGCCCGGGCAACTTCAGTCAGGTCACGGGCGAATTTTTTGAGCGCATCATAACGGTCTTCGGCGCTTTGCGTATCGGCGGTGCGTCCGCCGCGAAGGTCATTAATTGCGCCGTTAAGGGCCTCGGCTTTCACCCCTGCCTTTGCCAGTGCCTTGCCTGCTTCGTTGGTGGTACCGAGCGCCAGCGCCAGCAGCATCCGTTCCACGGTGACATAGCTGTCTCCTGCTTTCTGCGCGACTTGCTCGGCGCTATCGAGCACGCGGGCGGTGTCATTATCCAGAGCAGGCGTTTGCTGTGCGCCGCTGCCTGAAACAACGGGGAGTTTGCCCAGCGCCGCATCGGTTTCCCGCAAAGCCGCGCTCGCATCGCCTCCCGCCGCCTTGATCAAGCCAGATGCCATGCCTTGTTCATCTTCCAAGAGTGCCTTGAGCAAATGTTCCGGCGCGATGCGTTGATGGCTCATGCGGATGGCAACGGTCTGCGCGCTTTGCAAAAAGCCCTTGGCGCGATCCGTGAATTTCTCAATATCCATATCAAGCTCTCCTTGTTTGAAGCGTTTCGTAAAGCGTCTCGTCCCATGTAATGTTGCGCATTTGTCACACAAGAGAGGGTGCCGAATTTTCCTTTATTCCATTGACATGCCTATCATGAATCCGGCTTCCTGTTGCTAGGGGAAAACCCGGGTTTCGCGATTGAAAAGAAGCAGAAAGCTGCTACCTCTGCTCACACAGATACAAATTGATTCTGAAAATTATTTAGGAGAAGCAAAATGGCAGCAGTAGATGGAGCCTATGACGTAACCGTGAAAACCCCCATGGGAGACCAGAAATCCGTTTTTACTGTCAACAGCGATGGCGGCAGTTTTTCGGGCAGCATTGTGGGCACAATGGGCAGCATGGATATCGCTGGCGGTGCCGTTGATGGCAACAATCTGAGCTGGAAAATGGACATGACCGTGCCGATGCCAATGACATTGGAATGCAGCGCCACTGTAGATGGCGATGCGATTAGCGGTGAAGTTAAAGCGGGCGCATTTGGCACCATGGGTCTTTCGGGCACGCGCCAAGCTTAAGCGCAGCTTAAGAGATGTGCGGCGGTTAACAGCCAGCCGATATGTCGTCCCAAAATATATCAGGGCCGTTCATCGGTGATGAGCGGCCTTGTTCTATTTAGCCATCCTGACTAAAGTCGCGATACTTCAGTTCTTTGCTGATTCTAGGAATACATTGATATGAACCAGCTCGCTTCCTCCTCTCAGCTTCGCATGTCGTTTATCCGATGGGCGCTGTTTGTTGTGCCTGCGATCATGTTTCTTGGCTTTCTGTCTGGCGTGGTTTCGGGGTCCGG
>JBEGTP010000259.1:0-7380 GCA_041179365.1 Pseudomonadota bacterium | reverse complement strand
CCGCCAATCGGCAATGTAGCGGACGTATTTCTTGATATCTTTGGCGGTCATGCCCACCACAGGGCCATCCGCGAACGCAAGATCAATGAACGCATCTTCCAAGCGCACCGTTGTCTGGCAGCAATCAAGGATGTCATCCTTCACCGCTTTGGTCAGGCAGTCACGCTCTTTGGTGAAAGCGTGGAATAGCTTTGTGATGCCTTCGCAGTGGAGGCTCTCATCACGTACCGACCAGCTGACGATCTGTCCCATGCCCTTCATTTTGTTGAAGCGCGGGAAATTCATCAGCATTGCAAAGGACGCGAAAAGCTGGAGCCCTTCGGTAAAGCCGCCAAACATCGCAAGGGTGCGCGCAATATCTTGATCGCTCTCGACCCCAAAGGTGTGGAGATAATCATGCTTGGCCTTCATTTCCTCATATTGGAGGAACATCCCATATTCGCTTTCGGGCATGCCGATGGTATCAAGCAGATGCGAATAGGCGGCAATGTGCACCGTTTCCATGTTCGAAAACGCAGCGAGCATCATCTTGATCTCGGTCGGCTTGAAAATGCGACCATAATGTTCGTGATAGCAATTCTGCACCTCAACATCAGCTTGCGTGAAGAAGCGGAAAATCTGCGTGAGCAAATTGCGCTCATGATCAGTCAGCTT
This sequence comes from Pseudomonadota bacterium, assembly GCA_041179365.1. Taxonomy (GTDB): domain Bacteria; phylum Pseudomonadota; class Alphaproteobacteria; order Sphingomonadales; family Sphingomonadaceae; genus Aquisediminimonas. The sequence goes on along the minus strand of JBEGTP010000259.1, from coordinate 6,726 downwards.
CTGCGCCCAATCACGGCAGTCTTCGCCCAAAGGCACTTCCTCAGGCATCCAGTGGATTTGCTGCTGGCGCTTCCAGAAATCATAGGCCCAAGGATATTCAAAGGGCTTATATTGGGTGCGGGCTTCGGTAAGGGACATCAGACGCTCCATTAAACCTCTCCTTGTGGGAGAGGGAGGGGCCCGCCGCGTTAGCGGTGGGAGGGTGAGGGTGACAGAGTTTCCGAAATGATGCTTAGCACACCATCCAGAGTCTCGATAATTTCATTGTTCCAGAACCGCAGAACCGTGAAGCCTTGCGCCCGTAGGAACCGGGTGCGGGCTTCGTCATGACTGGTGGCTTCGGCGTGCTGCCCGCCATCGACTTCGATAATCATCCTGGCAGAAAAGCTGAAGAAATCGGCGTAATAAACCCCTACAGGCACTTGACGACGAAACTTTGCGGCGGGAAAAACTTCCCGCAAACCGCGCCACAACTGCTTTTCAGCTTCCGTCGCATTCTTGCGGAGTTCGCGCGCGCGCGGCACGGTACCAGAAGGTTGATTGTTGTAGGTACGCAACCTCGTCACCCTCACCCTTCCGGCGCTCCACGCCTCCCTCCCTCTCCCGCTAGGAGAGGGACGAACTACTGGCACGCCAAACACTCATCATAATCCTTAACCTCAACCTCAATCTGCTTGAGGTCGATGGTGTTGTCCGCCTCTACCCCGCCGGCGAAACCGGCGCGCTGGATGGATTTGGAGCGGAGGTAATAGAGAGACTTTACGCCCAATTCCCATGCCCGGAAGTGGAGCATCAGGAGATCCCATTTCTCGACGTCTGCTGGAATGAAGAGATTGAGGGACGTCGCCTGATCAACATAAGGCGTGCGGTCTGCTGCAAGTTCGATCAGCCAGCGCTGGTCAATCTCAAAGCTGGTCTTGAACGTATCCTTTTCTTCGGCCGACAGGAAGTCGAGATGCTGGACGCTGCCGCCCTGTTCGAGGATCGAGTTCCACACATTATCGCTATTCTTGCTCTTTTCGATGAGCACCCGCTCAAGATGCGGATTGCGGATTGAGAAGCTCCCCGACAGTGTTTTGTGGGTATAGATGTTGGCTGGGATTGGCTCGATACACGCGCTCGTGCCGCCGCAGATGATCGAAATCGAAGCCGTGGGCGCAATCGCTGTTTTGCAGCTGAAGCGCTCCATCACGCCGCGCTCTTCAGCATCGGGGCAGGCACCGCGCTCGGTCGCCAACATCATCGACGCTTCGTTCACACTTTGCGAGATGTGCTTGAAGATCTTGAGGTTCCAGCTCTTCGCCATCGCGCCTTCAAAAGGCAGGTTGCGGGCTTGCAGAAAACTGTGGAAGCCCATCACACCAAGGCCGACACTGCGCTCTCGGCTCGCGCTATATTTTGCGCGCGCCATTTCGGGGGGCGCGCGGTCAATATAGTCGGTCAGCACATTGTCGAGGAAGCGCATGACATCTTCAATGAACTGCTTGTCACCGTTCCATGCATCCCATGTTTCCATGTTGAGCGAGGACAGGCAACAGACCGCAGTGCGGTCATTCCCCAGATGGTCGCGACCCGTCGGGAGCGTAATTTCAGAGCAAAGATTAGACGTTGATACCTTAAGACCGAGCTCGCGGTGATGCTTGGGCATCGCCTTATTCACATGGTCAGAAAAGATAATGTAGGGCTCGCCAGTCGCGAGGCGCGTTTCCACCAGTTTTTGGAACAAGGCGCGGGCATCGACCGTCGCGCGGATGCTGCCATCCTTGGGTGATTTAAGGTTCCATTCTTCGCCAGCGCGCACCGCCTCCATAAAGGCGTCGGTTAGCAAAACACCGTGGTGCAGATTAAGCGCCTTGCGGTTGAAGTCGCCCGAAGGCTTGCGGATTTCAAGGAATTCTTCGATTTCAGGATGATCAATATCAAGATAGCAAGCCGCCGATCCGCGCCGGAGCGACCCTTGCGAGATCGCGAGCGTCAGGCTGTCCATCACCCGGACGAACGGAATAATGCCGCTTGTCTTGCCGTTCAGGCCGACAGGCTCCCCAATGCCGCGCACGCTGCCCCAATAGGTCCCAATGCCGCCGCCGCGGCTCGCGAGCCAGACATTTTCGTTCCACGTGTTGACGATGCCTTCCAGGCTATCATCGACCGAATTCAGATAGCAGCTAATCGGTAAACCGCGACCGGTGCCGCCGTTTGATAAGATCGGCGTTGCGGGCATAAACCACAGTTGCGAAATATAGTCATAGATCCGCTGAGCGTGAACCTGATCATCGGCATAGGCCGACGCGACACGCACGAAAAGGTCTTGATAGGATTCGCCAGGAAGCAAATAGCGGTCACGCAGCGTGTCTTTGCCAAACTCCGTGAGCAGCGCGTCGCGCGTGTCGTCTTTAGTCAGTGGGTAGGGCTCAAAGATAGATTTCGAATGAACAGCCTCGCGCGGCTGCGCGTCACCGCTCTCTGCTTGCGCGCCTTGTGCAGGCGCTGCTCCTGATAAATCGGTTCCCACGTCGGCTGATTCCATTTCGCCTGCGCCCCCTGCTGCTTGCGTATCACGAAAATCCATTGGCCTTAACGCTCCCCTACTTTGTCCCAATTCCGCGTTCGCGAATCGCTGACAATGTTCTCACTGTGTTCACGGAAGAATGCAAGCATTCCCTATACTATTTTTGACCGTCTGTACGCAGAGAGTTTAGCTTCTCCCCACTATCCACAGCGTCACGCACATTCCCTCCCGTGGTGTCGCTCCACGGTCAAAACATACTAGCTATTGGGTGACCCCCCTTATCGGCCACTATCTATAGTGCCCGATCCGTCCGCAGACGCAAGAGGGTAAATGCAAAATTAGGGCCTCCGTTCGTCGCAAGTTTGAGTCGGTTCGTGGCGCGTATTGGGGGGTCCGCAGGGCCCGACGCGCGGGCCAAGCTTTTGTTTCCAAATTGCAAGGGCAAAACCCGCTTCGAAAAATAAATTTCTCGGTTCCCGACGGCGCGGCAAATCTATGCGCGAGAGGGTCTCGCTGGGCTCGGTTCTTCCGCGATTCAGCGCTGATGCGCGAATCGTAAAGGGGATGGATTTGGAAAAAACCCCTATATCAATGATATAGCTAATGAGCTCGGCCAATTTCGCAGTTTCAGGCCGATTTTCCGGGGCGTTGCTAACTTTTTGTTGGGTCTTCTTTGGTATCTGCATTTCAAAGGGAACTGCGATCACCAATGAATTACTTTAAGAACAGCAGTTTGCGGTCAGATCCTTGGCTTCTTCACCGGCAACTTGAGTCTCTCACGGGCAATGTGTTGCCCTCTTCGGTGGCCAATTTGGTGAATGGGGCCATCTGCGCCGTCCTGTTTGAAGCGCTTTTCCCGCGGTGGGTGTTGCTCCTCGGCTATCTGCTCCTCGTTCTGCTGATTATCTGGCGCTACAGCATGGCCCTTGAGCTCAAGCAGCTTGTCGCCAAAGGCAACAAACTGCGTCGGCTTTCGATGAAGGTGAATGTCAACGCGGCGCTCTTAGGGATGCTCTGGGGGAGCGCAAACGCGCTTTTGATGCCCATCGCGCCGCCCAGTGAGCAAGTCTTCCTCGCCGTAATTGGGGCTGGGATGATCAGCGCTGGCGCCATTACCTTCCGCGCGCGCAAGCCGGCCGCATTGCTCTATGTCGGCTTTTCAATACCCGGTGGTTTCCTCTCGCTCCACTCGCTTGGGGGGATCGTTGGCACCGCGTCGGTTTGCCTTCTTTTTTGCTACGCCATTGTCCTCGCCGCCAATATAGCGAGCGCTGCCAGCGAAATGGAAGAGCGCTACGCCCATGAGCGTGATTTGGCGCAGTCGAGCGAGACGATCCACATGTTGCTCAATGATTATACCGAGCAAGGCAGCGACTGGCTTGTGGAAACGAACACCGACGGCAAAATCATCAATCCTTGCGCACGATTTGCCGAAGCCATTCGGCGCCCCATCGAAACGCTCGACCAGGCCGATCTTTTCACCCTCTTTGAAAGCTCTCCTGAACGGGCGCAGCTTGAAGAGCATTTTAAAGCCAAGCGCCCCTTCCGCCATCTCATTCTGTCGCTCATTTCACACGGGGAGCAACTGTGGTGGTCGGTGAGCGCGCGTCCGGTCGCTGATCGAGAGGGCATTCGCTACCGCGGCGTGATTACAGATGTGACGGCGCAGCGGCATGCCGAAGCCCGGGTTAGTCATTTAGCGACACATGATGGCCTGACCGACCTACCAAATCGCATCTATTTCAACGAGCGCTTTGAACATGCCCTCGCGCGTGATGGCGGCGCGGGTTTGATGTACCTTGATCTTGATCATTTCAAATTGGTCAATGATACGCTGGGCCATCCAATTGGAGACAAATTGCTCAAGGCGGTCGCCCGCCGCCTGCAAACCGTTGCCCATCCTGACGATCTGGTTGCGCGGCTTGGGGGTGATGAATTTGCGATCATGGTGCCGGTGGCCCGTATTGATCGGATGGACGCGCTTGCGATGGACGTTGTTCGGGCCATTGGAGACGGTACGCTGCTCGGCGAGCATGACGCACACGTTGGCGTTTCCATCGGTATGGTGGCGGCTCCTGATCAAAAGCACGGCATCGAAACTCTTTTTCGGAATGCCGATCTTGCGCTCTATGCGGCCAAGGCCAAAGGGCGGAATTGTGCGCTTTGGTTTACGCCTGCGATGGATGATGCGGCGCATGAGCGTCGCCGGATCGAGCTTGAACTGCAAGCGGCGCTCGAAACCGATCAGCTTTGCCTGCACTATCAACCCATCGTTGATGTGAAATCGGGGCGAACAACGGGCTATGAGGCCTTGCTGCGCTGGCAACACCCTGAGCGCGGCATGGTCATGCCAGATGCGTTTATCTCGGTTGCTGAGGAAACCGGGTTGATCCTCCAAATCGGGGAATGGGTCATCCGCCGCGCGGTTGCTGATCTCGCGACATGGCCTGATCAGTGCAATGTATCGATCAATCTCTCCCCCGCTCAAATGCGCAGCCCTACGCTTGTAACGACGGTTGTTACCACGCTTGCCAAGACCCAGGTTGATGCGCGGCGTATCTGCATGGAGATTACGGAGTCAGTCCTGATGCAAGATAGTGATGCGAACATTGCAACCCTCCACAAGTTGCGGGATCTCGGCGTTCAAATTGCGCTCGATGATTTTGGCACGGGCTTTTCCTCGCTCAATTATTTGCGCTGCTTTCCGTTCAGCAAAATCAAAATTGATCGCTGTTTCGTGAACGACATCGATCAGTCTGCGGAAAGCCGTGCCATTGTTCGGTCAATTGTCGGGCTTGCCCACGCGTTGGGTATGACGACGGTCGCAGAAGGCGTGGAGCGCGCCGATCAGGTGGATCACCTGCGCACCGAAGGCTGCACCGAAATGCAGGGCTTTTTGTTCAGCCGCGCCGTCCCCTCCGACCAGCTGGGAGACCTTCACGGGCGACGGACAACGGGCGGCAATCGGATCGCGCTTGAGGCACACACTGCCAACATGGAGGACACAGCGCGTTCCAAGGCTGCCAAATCGCATTAATATGCGGACCGACTAAAGCCCCAATCCAATCACCGAGATTTGTCGGCCATAGCCGTGCTCACCCCGATGCGTCGCACGCCGGAAACTGTAGAAGCGGTCAGCGTCTCGGTAGGTGTCAAGTCCGAGCGCTTCAACGCGCGTGACCCCGGCCGCCGAAAGGCGACTGGCAATATAGCCTTCGAGGTCAAATTGTTGGTGTGCGGCACGCCCTGGCGAAAAGAAGCGCTCATTGTTCGGGTCATGATCGCCAAAGTGCCGCGCGAACTCATCGTCAACCTCATAGGATGATCGCGCAATGCAGGGCCCGATTGCGGCGACAATCCGCTCTCGCTTCGCCCCCAAAACCTCCATCGCTCGCACGGTCTCATCTGTGACGCCGCCAAGGGCTCCCTTCCAGCCCGCATGCGCCGCGCCGACGACACCCGCTTGGTGATCGGCGAAGAGCACGGGGCCGCAATCGGCTGTGAGGATACCGAGGAGGAGACCGGGCCGATCAGTGACCAATGCATCTGCTTTTGGACGGTCTGCATCGCTCCACGCTTTCGAAACGGTCACGACTTCGGCGGAATGAATTTGGTAGGCCGTCACTAAGGCAGCGTTTGGCAAAACCGCTGCTATGACGCGCGTTCGATTTTCAAGCACAGCGGCCCGATCATCTTCCGAGCCGAGGCCGACATTCAGGCCCGCATGAGCGCCTGTTGAAACACCGCCACGCCGCCCGAGGAAACCATGGGGAAGGCCCGCAAGCGCGGCAGATTGGATCACTTCAACTGTCATGCAAATCCCTCACCTTGAGGCCAGGCCTCATTGCGGACTGCCAGCACGCGGAAAAGGCGGCCCATTTGGTCCAAACCTGCAAGGCGATCGCGCGCCGCTGCAATTTTGTCGGCTTGAGCTGGCCTTGCGATTGCCAGTGCTTCGGCGCGTTCGATCAGGCCAAGGCGCGTCAGAAATTGGCCTTGTCCCATTGGACCAGCGACCAACGCACCGCTGCGTTCCGCCGCTGCGCTGAGTGTTGCAAAATCGACATGGGCGGTCAGATCTCTCTCGCCGGGCTCAGCAAAGGGGTCTGCGAAGGCATGGGCTTTTACGGCTTGAAATGTATCGCCCAAGGCCGGGCCTTCATAACCATAGTCGACAATCAGGCCCGCGCCGCCTTGTTGCGCTAAGCGCGAGGCGA
>JBEGTP010000258.1:0-2846 GCA_041179365.1 Pseudomonadota bacterium | reverse complement strand
CGAAGAGAAATTTGGCAGGTTTGCCGCTGATGATGGTGAATACCGGATCATCGAGCTGGGTGGCTTTCGAGATCGCGCGAATGCGGTCGAGATAATCGCCCACGCTCTTGGGTGCGACCAGCTTGCGCGATTTGCCTTTGCCCTGAACAAACAGGACGACGATTTCCTTCCCGTCACGATCCTTGGCGAGCATGATGTCGCGCCAGCGCAGGTTCTTGGCCTCGGGTGGGCGCATCCCCGTGTTGCACATGATGAGCATGAAATTGTAGCACATGGTGCGCGCCCAAGTGCCGGGTGCCGTCGTGGCTTTGGTGATCCACGAACGCCCCGATGTGTGCAGCTTGCGATATTCCTCCAGCGTGAATTCATCGCGGCGCATCGTTTTAAGCTTTGGCTTGCCCTCGAAGCGCTGGTTTGCCGGGACATAGCGTTTGCGGATCGCGAAGTTCATCGCCGCATTGAACGCGCCCATCTCGAACTCGATAGTGGCATCGCTAATCTGGGCGCGGTGTCGGCCTGTCCCGTTCTCGCGTCGCCATGTCGGATATTGCTTCCAGCGATCCGGCCCTATGAGGTGAACCTGTGTGCTGCCGACATAGGCGTCAAGCGCACGAAGAAGGACGTTCTTGAGATTTTTGACCCGTGCGGCGGAAATCTCGCCTGTGTCAGCGCGGCGCTGCTGCACGGCGATATACTCCTCCGCCACTTTTCGAAAAGAGCGATTGAACACGGGATGGTCATGCTTGAGCAATACGCGAATTTCAGCGTCTTTATCGACGGCCAGCTCACGGGCTGCTCGCAGGTCGGTAGTGCCTAGCGCAATGGTCTTATAGCGGTCGGCCTTCGGAAGTTTGATGCGGCAGTAGAAGTTGCTGTGCGCCACGTCGCCTCGCCGGAAGATGATCAAACCGGGTTTGAGTTCCTCTTTATCGGTGATAAACGCCATCGCCATGCTCCACTGTGCAGAATCCGTGCAGATCGGCGGCGTAAGTGATTGATTTGCCGTAGCTGTGCAGGGTCTGTGTGGATGTTTATTGATGTTTTTCTTGTTTAATCAGAGCATTTTAGATAAATGCTCTCATCCTGAACTTGTTTCAGGATCCATCATGCGGAAAGCCCAGAGCAATCCGGATAGGCGTAAACCTCTCGGTTTCCTAACGAAAACTACGCGCTGGGTGTGCGGAGAAATGGATCCTGAAACAAGTTCAGGATGACGAAAAATAGAGCGAGGCGAATATATGGCCCTGCCCTGCAAGGGGAAGATGAAAAGACGCACAAGGCACAAACAAAAACGGCCCCGGAAATCCGGAGCCGTAATTGTTTGAAGTTGAGAAAGCTTAACGCTTGGAGAACTGGAAGCTCTTACGCGCTTTGGCCTTGCCGTATTTCTTACGCTCAACAGCGCGGCTATCGCGGGTCAGGAAGCCAGCGGCTTTGACAGGTGCACGCAGCGTTGGTTCATAACGGGTTAGCGCTTGGCTGATGCCATGCTTAACCGCGCCAGCTTGGCCGGAAAGTCCGCCGCCCTTAACCGTCGCCATTACGTCATATTGGCCACGGCGTTCAGTAATGTCGAACACTTGGTTGATGACGAGGCGCAATGTAGGACGGGCGAAATACACTTCCTGATCGCGGCCATTGACGATGATCTTGCCTGTGCCAGGCTTCAGCCATACGCGGGCAACGGCGTCTTTACGGCGTCCGGTTGCATAAGCGCGGCCTTGCTTGTCGAGGATTTGCTCGCGCAAAGGTGTGGGCGCCTGCACATTTGCAGCAGGAGCAGCGACCTGATCCAGATCAGCCAGCGACATTGCGGTGTTTTCTGTTTCTGACATTATACACGCACCTTATTCTTGCTGTTCATGGAAGCGACGTCGAGCGCCACTGGCTGCTGGCCATCATAAGGATGCGCTGTGCCTGCAAATACATGCAATGCGCGCATTTGGGCACGGCCCAAAGGACCGCGCGGAACCATGCGCTCAACTGCCTTTTCAAGCACGCGCTCAGGGAATTTGCCGTCCAGAATTTTTTCTGGGCTGGTTTCCTTGATGCCGCCGATATAGCCAGTGTGGCGATAATAGCGTTTGTCTTTCAGCTTATTGCCCGTGAAACGCACTTTTTCTGCGTTGATGACAACAACATGATCGCCGCAATCAACATGCGGTGTGTATATTGGCTTGGTCTTGCCGCGCAGGATATTTGCGATGATGCTGGCAACGCGGCCAACAACTAGACCTTCGGCATCAATGATGACCCAGCCTTTTACAACATCCTGCGGACGGACCGATTTCGTGATTTTATGCAGCGTTTTCATAAGAGCGCCTAATCGAACCTTCCGGTAATAAAAGAATTGCGGCATTGCGCCGACAATCATGAAGGCGGCCTATTGGCGATTCGAAGCGCGATAGTCAAGCAAAAGCAGTGGTTTTGACGCGGGTAAAATAATACCCTATCATTTCCGCCCCAAAATATGTGCGCCCCACACGACAGAAGCCACCAGCAACGCGCCAACCGCTTGGTGCATTGCGGCTAACGCAATGTTCACGCCGCTCATCACGGTGGCAATACCTAGCAATATCTGGATACCAAAGGCGATGTGGATGGCGATGGAGGCTGGCCTTGAGCCCGCCGCCTTCACCCGCCGTGCCAGCACGATAAGCGCCGCAACCACGGCCCATGCCCACCAGCGATGGATGAAATGAATCAGGAAGGGATCGTTGGTGAGGGCAGGCAATATGCCCTGTGACCAATCAATACCCTCGGGCACAAAATGATCGTTCATCAAGGGCCAGCTGCTTGCCACCGACCCAGCACGCATTCCGGCTGTCCACGCGCCGAAGAGCAGC